>WOZN01000185.1 GCA_011620245.1 Acidovorax sp. | reverse complement strand
GGTTATGACAGCAACAACGATGGCAAAGTCACCCTGAAAGAATTTCAAGCCAAAGGCGGCGATGAGCAAACATTTCGTTTGGGCGACGCAAATAAAGACAATGCACTGAGCAGCGAAGAATTTCTCGCCCTGACTAGGTAAACCTGTCTTCGAAATAAAACAAGGCGCTGCAAACCGCCTTGTTTTATTTCAGCCGTAACCTGCGGGCGATAAAATACACAACATGCGCGCTGCTGAGCATTGCCGCAAGCACGCTTAGCGTCTAGAAGTTCGGGTCATGCGGGATCTTCAACCTTCATCTTCAGTACCATGATGTGGTGACGATGAGACGGTGGTAACTCGGCAAACTCAACGACTAGTCGTCCCTGCTGAAATCCTTAATAACAGCCGAATCAGCCACCTATCGAATTAGCCGCCTTCCTCTTCTTCTCTCCAGTGCGCCAGTCGATACAGAAGCGGCAGGACCAGCAGCGTCAGCACTGTCGATGACAAGATGCCACCGATGACAACAGTAGCCAGCGGCCGTTGCACCTCTGCACCCGTGCCAGTGGCGATTGCCATCGGAATAAAACCGAGCGAGGCCACCAGCGCAGTCATCAGTACCGGACGCAGCCGGGTTAATGCCCCTTCGTGAATCGCCGACTCCAGTGATCGACCTTCCTCGCGCAGGGAGCGGATGAAGGAAATCATTACCAGACCATTGAGCACCGCGACGCCCGACAATGCGATAAAGCCCACCCCTGCCGAAATGGAAAGCGGAATATCCCGTAGCCAGAGCGCCAGAATTCCGCCAGTCAGAGCGAATGGTACGCCGGTAAACACCAGCAGCCCGTCCTTCACATTGTTGAACATGACGAACAGCAGCATAAACACCAACAGCAGCGCCACCGGAACCACAATCTGCAGGCGCTTCGCTGCGAATTGCAACTGCTCGAAGGTGCCGCCCCAGGTAGTCCAGTAGCCGGTCGGCACCTTGACCGCCTGCTGAATTTTCTGCTCGGCCTCGGCCACGAAAGATCCGATATCCCGTCCGCGCACATTGGCTGTCACGACCACACGCCGCTTGCCGTCTTCACGGCTGATCTGGTTTGGTCCCGGCGCCACTTCAAAGGCTGCCACGTCGCCCAGTTGCAGATAAGCAGGACGTGCTTGACGATCCATCTCATCCGCAGGCAGACGGATCGGCAGTCGCTTCATCGCCTCCATATCACTGCGCAACCGCTCAGGCAGGCGGACGATAATATCGAAGCGCCGGTCGCCTTGAAACAGTACCCCGGCTTCTCGGCCACCGACGGCAATGGCAATCACTTCCTGAATGTCACCGATATTGAGACCGAGTCGCGCGGTCTTTTCGCGGTCGATATGAATGGTCAGCATCGGTAACCCCGTAGTGGGTTCGACCTTGACGTCGGCAGCACCAGGCACTTTCTCCAGCACTTCCGCAATCTCGTCGGCAGTGCGGTTCATCGTCTCCATGTCGTCGCCGAATACCTTGACCGCGACATCGCTGCGTACACCGGAAAGCAGCTCGTTAAAGCGCATCTGGATCGGTTGGGTGAACTCGTAATTATTGCCTGGCACCTTGGCCACCGCTGCTTGCATGGCATCGATAAGATCAGCCTTGGTGCGCTTCGGATTAGGCCATTCTGCTGGTGGTTTTAGCATGATGAAGTTGTCTGCCACACTGGGCGGCATCGGGTCGGTGGCGATCTCGGCCGTGCCCAGCTTGGCGAAAACTCTTTCAACTTCCGGGAACTCCTTGATGGTTCGCTCCAGCTCTGTCTGCATCTCGATGGCTTGTGCCAGGCCGGTACCTGGAATACGCAAGGCATGCAGCGCAATATCGCCCTCATTGAGGCTCGGTACGAATTCGCTGCCCATGCGGGTCGCCAGCAACGCGGAGAGCACAACAGCAACAGCCGCGACCGTTAGGACGAGGGACTTGTTAAGCATGACAAGACGAAGTATCGGCGCGTAGGCGTGCTTGGCCCAAAGCATCAGGCGGCTTTCCTTTTCGCTGACTTTGTCGCCGATCAGCAACGCCACGGCAGCAGGGATGAACGTAACCGATAGCACCATGGCGCCGAGTAAAGCAGCTACCACGGTGAACGCCATGGGGTGAAACATTTTCCCTTCAACCCCTGTGAGCGCGAAAATCGGCAGATACACCACCATGATGATGAGCTGGCCATACACCAGCGGCCGGCGCGCTTCTCTCGCAGCCGCGAACACTTCGTGAAAACGCTCGTGACGAGTCAACGAGCGGCCTGCCACGGCTTGAGCATGAGCAAGCCGTCGCACGCAGTTCTCCACGATCACTACGGCGCCATCAATGATGATGCCAAAATCCAGCGCACCCAGGCTCATCAGGTTAGCAATGACCTTGTTGCTGACCATGCCAGTGAAAGTGAACAACATAGCCAGCGGGATAACCAGGGCAGTGATAATCGCCGCGCGGATGTTGCCGAGAAACAGAAACAGGATCGCAATAACCAGCAAGGCGCCTTCGAGCAAATTTTTCTTGACCGTGTCGATCGCCTTGTCCACCAGGATCGTGCGGTCATAAACTGTCTGCGCAACCACGCCTTGCGGCAACGTGCGGTTGATCTCTGCCATGCGCTTGGCGACAGCCTGGGAGACCGTGCGACTGTTCTCGCCGATCAACATGAATACCGTACCGAGCACTACCTCACGACCATCCTCGGTCGCGGCACCCGTGCGTAACTCCCTGCCAATGCCGACTTCAGCTACATCGCTAATCCGGATCGGGACAGACTGGCGGCTGCCCACGATAATGTTGCCAATATCTTCGATGCTGGAGACTTGTCCTGGCGCACGGATCAGATACTGCTCGCCGCGCTTTTCAATGTAACCCGCACCGACGTTGGCATTGTTGCGTTCGATCGAACTGACCAGGTCTTGCAACGTCAAACCGTAAGCCGCCAGCTTGTCGGGCAAAGGTGCGACCTGGAACTCCTTGGCGTAGCCGCCGACCGTGTTTATCTCGGCCACACCGGGCACATTGCGCAATTGCGGTTTGATGATCCAGTCTTGGATTTCTCGCAGGTCAGTTGGCGTGTAAGCTGTACCATCGGCTTTGCGCGCATCTTCCTTGACCCCGACTGTCCACATGAAAATCTCGCCCAGACCAGTGGAGATCGGCCCCATGCCGGGCTCAATGCCCACCGGTAACTGGCCCTTGGCCTGCTGGATACGCTCATTGACGAGCTGGCGTGCAAAATAGATATCGGTGCCGTCCTTGAAAATCACCGTGACTTGCGACAAGCCGTAGCGCGACAGCGACCTGGTCTGCTGCAAGCCGGGCAAACCGGCCATGACGGTTTCGATCGGGAACGTGATGCGCTGCTCGGATTCGAGCGGCGAATATCCGGGTGCGGCTGTATTGATCTGCACCTGAACGTTGGTGATGTCGGGAACAGCATCAATCGGCAGTTTCTGATAACTGAAAACGCCCAACACCGCCATGCCAAGCACCATCAGCAGCACCAGCCAACGCTGATCGATGGAAAAACGTATTATTTTTTCAAACATGCTGAGTCCTTTTTACTGGCGGGTGGCGAGTCGATTAGTGATCATGGCTGGCACCTGATTTACCCAGGTCGGCCTTGATGAGAAAGCTGTTCTTCGCAGCATATTGCTCGCCCGCATTGAGCCCCTTGATGACTTCAGTAAATTTGCCGTCGCTGCGCCCCAATTCCAGCGGGCGTGCCTCGAAGTCCGCGCCGTAGCGGCCGAACGCGACAGTCCAGTCGCGCACAGTCTGGATCGCCTCCGTCGAGATAGCCACCGGCACTTCGACTTCACCAGCTGTCAGCTCGATGGTGACCGGCAAGCCGGGACGCCAGACTCCTTGGGGATTAGGCAGCACGATGCGCGCTTTCGCGGTACGTGTCTGTTCGCCTACCAGCGCACCGACATAGAACACGGTGCCATTGCTCTGGGACTCGAACGCGCTTGCCTTGACAGTGGCGTGCTGACCGATCTTTATCGTATTCAAGTCTTTGGCGTAGATGCTCATCTCTGCCCATACGGTGGATAAATCGGCGACGACAAAGATATTGGCATCATCTTTGATCGCTGCTCCTGAAGAAATATTTTTCTCGATGACAACGCCATCGATAGGAGCGCGAATTTCGTAACGCGTAAGATTGCCGC
>WOZN01000093.1:2208-20998 GCA_011620245.1 Acidovorax sp. | reverse complement strand
GTACACCAGCAGCATGCGTTTGCCCCGGCGCACCACGCCGCCCACGCCGCGCTGGTAGCTGTCTGCCGTGCGCTCGAAGCGCTGGTTGAAGCCGGCAAAAAAGCGGTCGGCCCAGCCTGCAATGCCCTTGCGGGGCGCGCCATGGGGGCTGTGCAGCCCCTTGGCAATGGGCTTGAGCAAGGTGGCGCACAGCGCGGGCGTGAGCGTCAGGGCCACCAGCACCGACAGCACCATGGCCGACACGATGGTGATGGAAAACTGCCGGTAGATCACGCCGGTGGAGCCGCCGAAGAACGCCATGGGGATGAACACCGCCGACAGCGTGAGCGCGATGCCCACAAGGGCGGGGGTGATCTCGGCCATCGACTTGCGCGTGGCCTCCTTGGGGGACAGGCCTTCCTCGCTCATCACGCGCTCGACGTTTTCCACCACCACGATGGCGTCGTCCACCAGCAGGCCGATGGCCAGCACCAGGCCGAACATGGTGAGCGTGTTGATCGAAAAACCCGCGACCGACAGCACCCCGAAGGTGCCCAGCAGCACCACGGGTACCGCAATGGCCGGAATCAGCGTGGCGCGGAAGTTCTGCAAGAAGATATACATCACCAGCACCACCAGCGCCATGGCTTCGAGCAGGGCCATGACCACTTCTTTAATGGAAGCGTTCACAAACGGCGTGGTGTCGTAGCTGGTGAAGGGCTTGAGCTGGTAGGGGAAGAAGGGCTGCAGCTCGGCGATCCTGGCGTTCACGGCCTGGGCCACGGCCGTGGCGTTGGCGCCGTCGGCCAGCACCACGCCCATGCCGGCGCCGGGCTGGCCGTTCAGGCGGGAGGTGATGGTGAGGTTTTCCGCGCCCAGCTCGATGCGCGCCACGTCTTTGAGGCGCACGGCGGCGCCGTCGGTGGTGGACTTGAGCACGATCTGCTCGAACTCTTCCTTGGTCTGCAGCTTGCTGCGCGCCGTGATGGTGGCATTGAGCTGCTGCTCGCCCACGGCGGGCAGCGCACCGAGCTGGCCCGCCGAAATCTGCGCGTTCTGCGCATTGATGGCGTTGCCAATGTCCGACGGCATGAGCGCGTATTTTTCAAGCTTGCCCGGGTCGAGCCAGACGCGCATGGCATAGCCTGTGCCCAGCGTGAGGACGTCGCCCACGCCGTCGACGCGGCTGACCACGTCCACGAGGTTGCTCGTGATGTAGTCACCGATGTCCACCTGCGACACGCTGGGGTCGGGCGAGGTGAAAGTGATGATCATCAGGTAGTCGTTGCCGCCCTTGGTGACGGTAACCCCCCGGCTCTGCACGGCCGGCGGCAGGCGCGACATGGCCTGCTGCAGCTTGTTTTGCACCTGCACCTGGGCCACGTCGATGTTGGTGCCGGCGTTGAACGTGAGCGTGGTGCGCGAGTTGCCCGAGGCGTCGCTGGTCGAGCCCATGTAGATCAGGTTGTCGAGGCCCTTGAGCTGCTGCTCGATCACCTGCGTGACCGATTCTTCGACGGTCTTGGCCGACGCACCGGTGTACAGGGCGCTGATCGACACGCGCGGCGGCGCGATGTCGGGGTATTGCTCCAGCGGCAATGTCAGGATGGACATGGCGCCGGCGAGCATGATGATGATGGCGATGACCCACGCAAAGACGGGCCGGTCGATGAAGAACTGTGCCATGGCGGGCCGGCCCTCAGCGTGCGGCCGGTGCGGCCGGTGCGGCCGGTGCCGCTGGGGCGGCAGGCGCGGAGGCAGGCATCGGGGTGGATGTTGCGGCGGCAGCCCCATTGGCGACCATCTTGGCGGCCATCGGCTTGGGCGCCACCTCGGTCGGTTTCACGGTGTCGCCGGGTTTGATGCGCTGAAAGCCATCCAGCACCACGCGATCGCCCGCCGCCAGCCCGCTGCCCACCAGCCAGCGGTTGCCCACGGCCGCTTCCACCGCAATCTTGCGCCGCTCGATCTTGCTGTCGGCGTTGACCAGCAGCACGCTGGCATTGCCTGCCGTGTCCCGGTTCACACCCTGCTGGGGCACCAGCAGCGCCTGCTCGTTGATGCCGGTTTCCAGCACTGCACGCACATACATGCCGGGCATGAGCAGGCCGTCGGGGTTGGGTACCACGGCGCGCAGGGTCACGGCGCCGGTGTTGGGGTTTACGCTCACGCCCGCGAACTGCAGCTTGCCGGGGTGGGGGTAGCGGCTGCCGTCCTCCAGCTGCAGGGTGATGGGCGCCTCGGTCTGGCCGCTTTTCTGGATGCGTCCGCGCGCCATGTCGCTCTTGAGGCGCAGCACCTCGGTGCTGGACTGGGTGACATCCACATACAGCGGATCGAGCTGCAAGATGGTGGTGAGCACGGCGGCCTGGTTGGCGGTGACCAGCGCGCCGGGGGTGACGGTGGAGGTGGCGGTGCGGCCTGAAATCGGCGCCTTGATGCGGGTGTAGTCCAGGTTGATGCGGGCGTTGTCCCGCGCCGCGCGGGCCACGGCCAGGTCGGCGCGGGCCTGCACCAGCGCGGCCTGGCTGTCGTCATGCACCTGCTGGCTGACCGCATCGATCTTTACCAGTTCGGCATTGCGCCGGGCGTTGACCTCTGCCGTGCCCACACTGGCCTGCGCCCTGGCCACCGACGCCTCGGCGCTGGCCAGCGCCACCTGATAAGGCGAGGCATCGAGCTGGTAAAGCGCCTGTCCGGCCTTGACCTGCGCGCCTTCGGTGAAAAGGCGCTGCTGCACGATGCCGCCCACCTGCGGGCGAATTTCGGCGCTCAGGTAGGCGCTGGTGCGGCCGGGCAATTCGGTGGTGACGGTCTGGCGCTCGGGCTTCAGGGTGACCACGCCCACTTCCACCGGGCCGCGCGGCGCCGCCGGCGGGGCCTTATCAGAGCAGGCGCCGATCAGCAAGGCCAGGCCCACCAGGGTGGCCGAGGCCAGTTGGCGAAGCGGGCGGTGGGGCTGCGTGGGCGAAAAGCTGGGGAATGAAGTGGGGGCAGGCAGGTGTTCTGAACAAAGAGATGTCATGGGCGCGCGCAGTCCTTGATTGCGAAACATTCTGGCGCAAAAAGCGGGGGGAATCTGGAAGCCTTCGGCGCCAGGGGGTATGTCGCGCTTCGGCACGGGCGGTGCGTCCACCGCCTGTGCTGCGGCCTTTTCTCTTCGCAGCGTGCCACCCTCATGACTTGCGCAAAACAGGCCCAGGCAAGCCGCCTGCCACAAAGGCATGTACCGTTGTGGCATGCGCCCAAAGGCGCGGTTTCATGTGCCGCATAGCGTCGAACAATGCAGGATGCTTGCGGGCGGAGACCTTCCGCGCCCGAATGCCGGAGAGGCCCGCTCGACGCGGGGCGTCAAGACCGGCCGAGGGTCTTCCTCGCCACCGCATAGCCCTCGGCCTGATTGGCCTCGATGGCCATGTCGGAAAAATCGTAGTCGCGGGAGGAATGCTCGCCCGCCCGGCCTGCGCGCACGAACCGCGTGATGGTGGTCGCCGCACCGTCCCCCATGAGCTGGATGTAGGCTGGAATACGCTTGATCCGCCCGCTCTCGTCGGGCGTGATCTGAGCGAGGATATGGTCGATGAGCCTGCGATAGGCTTCGACGGTTTCGCGATGGCGCAGGTCGCTGAGCACCTGCTCCGCATAGACGATCTCGTCGCGCCGGGCGAGGACCTCCAGCATGTTGGTCGGCAATGCCCTCTCACCCGAGAACAGATCGACGATGAACACCCTTTTCCCGTCCGGGCCGCAGCGGTCGATGACGAAGTCCAGCGGTGAGTTGCTGATGATGCCGCCGTCCCAATAGGGCTTGCCATCCACCAGGGTCCAGGGAAAGCCCGGCGGCAGGCTGCCGCTCGCCAGCACATGGTCCGGCGTCAGGTCATCCACGTAGCTGTCGAACACGTCGAGGGCCGCCGTCATCACGTTCACGGCGCTGATGAGAAGGCGCACGGGACTGTCCTTGAGCGCGGCGAAGTCGACATATTTGGCGAGCAGCGCCTTCATGGGCGTCGTGTCGTAGCAGCTGGTCCAGTTCGCCGGCCAGTCCGCAGGGCCGTAGGGCGGCAGGCTCCAGCGCGGGGTGAAGAAGTTGGGCACGCCCAGCGTCAGAATCCTCGCCGCCGCTGCTGCACGCCTGAACTCGGGGAAGGGCACGTTGGGCGTCGTCACGGCAAGGTCCGCCCAGAACGCTTCGAGGGCCTGCGTGGCGTGGCGGGGATTGCCGGCGATGACGGCGCCGTTCAGGGCGCCGATGGAGACGCCCGCGACAATGTCCGGGAAAATCCCCTCTTCCTCCAGCGCCTTCACGACGCCGCATTCGAACGCGCCCATGGCGCCGCCGCCCTGGAGGATCAGCGCCGTCTGCGTCGGAATGCGGTCGAGAACGAATGCGCTGTCGCCCAAGCGGCTCTTGACATCGCCGAGGCCGACCCGGTAGCGGATCAGCCCCTCGGCCACGCGGGTCTCGTCCGCCGGCCGTCCCATGGAGAACAAGGCGCGCGGCACGTCGCCCTTCAGATAGAACAGCGCGTAGGATCCCTGATCCAAAGCACCGCGAGCGACCCAGGCATCCGCCTCTTCCGTCGCGCCCAGTACGTTGAAGCCGATGTCGCCCACCTCGCAAAAGAAATAGGAAACATCGTCGTAGCGCAACCGGCGGCCCATCATGTTGCGCGCGGCAAGACGCCCCTGCTTTGCGGCATTGTCCCAATGCTCGATATGCCGGCGGCGGGCGAACACGGGATCATAAAAGACGGTGATGTCACCGGCGGCGAAGACGTTCGGAGCGCTCGTGCGCAGCAAAGCATCGACCACCACGTAGCCGCCCTCAAGGGCGATGCCGCTGCCGGCGAGAAAATCCGTGGCCGGGGCGACGCCGATGCTGACCACCAAGAGATCGCATGGCACATGCCGGCCAGCCGCCGTCTCCACCTCCTGGACCCGCTCCCGGCCGTGCACCGCGACGGCGGTGTCCTTCAGGATGACAGTGGCGCCACGGCCTTCGGCATAGCGCATAAAGTAGCTGGAGAGATCGGGGGCCTCGAGGTGCCGCAGCAGCACCGGCCCCTGCTCGATGACCGTGACTTTCAGGCCGGCGTCCAGGAGCGACATGGCGATCTCCATGCCGAGGAAGCTGCCGCCGAGCACAACCGCCTGCTTTGCCTGCGTGATGGCGGCCCGGATGGCGTCCGCGTCGGTCTTGCTGCGCAGGCTGAAGACCCCGGGGAGCGACGCGCCGGAAACTTCGAGCGGCCTGGGCGTGGCCCCGGCGGCGATGAGGAGCTGGCCGTAGCCGATCACCTCGCCGCGCGCCGTGGTGACGGTCTGCTTCGCCGCATCAACGCTGACTACCCGCGCGCCGAGGGCGAGTGCGATGTTCTGCTCATCATAGAAGCCTTTTGGATGGACGAAGATCCGCTCATCGTCTGCGATTCCGTTCAAAAGGCGCTTGGAGAGCGGCGGGCGATGATAGGGCGGAACATCCTCCGCGCAGAGGATCAGGATCGATCCCGCCGCGCCCTCGGCCCGCAAGGTCTGCGCCGCCATGGCGTTTGCGAGCCCGCCGCCCACGAGCAGGAAATCGACATGCCGTGGCGCCGGACGGCTGCTTGCGCCATTCCCTCCTGCTTCCGTCATCTTCATGACTTGCGCAAACAAGGATGCCACAACGGTACATGCCTTTGTGGCAGGCGGCTTGCCTGGGCCTGTTTTGCGTAAGTCATGCTCATTCCTTCTGGCCGTTCGTTCAGCTGATGCAGCACGAACCGCCCGCGCAGCGTCTGGTTTTCAGGATGGCCGACTATACCTCTTCCATCCGCTGCAGCGCATGCTCGATCCAGGCGAATTCTCCCTCGTGCCGCGCATCTGGCCGTTGACGGCATGCAGGGTTTGCATGCCATCAAAGGGCCGGATCAATAGGCACCAATAGGCACCAATAGGCACCAATAGGCACGCTGGGGCGCAATGCGGCCCAGCCCCAGGGCGCCATGGACCTGTCTGGCGCATTGCAGCGCGGCCACCGCAGCAGCCCCGATCTGGGCGGGCTGCCGGATTCATTCGCTGCTGGGCGGTGGCGGCAATGCGGGCGGTGGCGGTGGCCAGCCCGATGGCGCGGCCCATCCCGGGCCATGGCTTTGGCGACGCCGGTGTTGCGCACAAGGCCGGATGCGTTGAAACTCTTTCACATCCGTCCACCTTTTTTTATCGAGGCCCTCCATGACTGCCGTTGCTGACATTCTCAGATCCAAGAGCGACAACACCGTCCACGCCATCGCACCGGGAGATTCGGTGTTCGATGCGCTTCAGCGCATGGCCGACAAGCATATCGGAGCCCTGCTGGTGATGGAGGGCGAAACCATCGTGGGAATCTTCACCGAGCGCGACTACGCCCGCAAGATTGCCCTGATGGGCCGCACCTCGTCGGTCACGCTGGT
This sequence comes from Acidovorax sp., assembly GCA_011620245.1. Taxonomy (GTDB): domain Bacteria; phylum Pseudomonadota; class Gammaproteobacteria; order Burkholderiales; family Burkholderiaceae_C; genus Acidovorax. The sequence goes on along the minus strand of WOZN01000093.1, from coordinate 14,585 downwards.
CAGTGATGTCATGACCACCCACGTGATGTATGTGAGCCCCACCCAGACCAGCCAGGAATGCATGGCGCTCATGACGGAAAACCGCCTGCGCCATCTGCCCGTGGTCGATGGCGGCAAGCTGGTGGGGCTGATCTCCATCGGCGACCTGGTCAAGGACATCATTTCCGAGCAGCAATTCATCATCGAGCAGCTCGAGCACTACATCACGGGCGGCGGCCGCTGAGGCAGGGCGCAACCCCCTGTGGCGCTGCGCGGCGGGGCGGCCCTTGCGCGGTGGCCGCTGGCTTGGTCCGCGCCGGTTTCGTGTGCTGTGGGCGATGTGTCGCGGCTGGAATGCAAAAAGGCCTTGCCTGCGTGCAGCCGGGGCCCTGAGCGTGGCTCCGGATCAAGCCGTCTTTTCCACATGCACCTGGCGCGCGTACAGAAAATCGATCACGGCCTTGCGGCAGTGCATGTAGCGCGGGTCTTCGGCCAGCGCCACGCGGTTGCGCGGGCGTGGCAGGTCAACAGCCAGCACCTCGCCAATGGTGGCGGCGGGGCCGTTGGTCATCATCACGATCTTGTCGGACAGCAGCACGGCCTCGTCCACATCGTGCGTCACCATCACCACGGTGCTTTGCGTGCGCGCCACGATTTCCAGCAACTCGTCCTGCAGCCTTGCGCGGGTGAGGGCGTCGAGGGCACCAAAGGGCTCGTCCATCAGCAGCACCTGCGGCTGCATCGATAACGCCCGGGCAATGCCTACGCGCTGCTTCATGCCGCCCGAGATCTCGCCGGGGCGCTTTTGCGCAGCGTGCGCAAGGCCCACCAGCGCCAGCGCCGCATCGGTGCGGGCCGCCAGCCGGGCCTTGCTTTCGGTTTTGCCAAACACCCGTTCCACGGCCAGGTGCACATTGTCGAAGCAGGTCAGCCAGGGCAGCAGCGAGTGGTTCTGAAAGACCACGGCGCGCTCTGGTCCGGGGCCCTTGATCTCCTTGTTGGCGCACAGCAGGGCGCCGCTGCTGGGCGTGGTCAGGCCGGCGACCAGGTTCAGCAGGGTGGATTTGCCGCAGCCCGAGTGGCCGATGAGCGCCACGAACTCGCCCTTGGCAACCGTGAGATTGATGCCCTGCAGCGCCGGAAACAGGCCCTTGGCCGTCTTGAAAGTCTGCCCGACGCCCTGGACTTCGATGAACTTGCCCGACAGCGATGCATGGGTGCTGGTGTTCATGATTTCACCTCTTCAAACGTCAATGCGGTGGCCAGCTTGATGAGTGCGTACTCCAGCACCAGCCCGACGATGCCGATCACGAAGATGGCGATGATGATGTTCTTGACGTTCAGGTTGTTCCACTCGTCCCACACCCAAAAGCCAATGCCCACGCCGCCCGTCAGCATCTCGGCCGCCACGATCACCAGCCAGGCCGTGCCCACGGCCAGGCGCACGCCGGTCAGCATGTAGGGCAGCACGGCGGGGAACAAAATCCTGGTGGCGATCTTCCACTCGCTCAGGTTCAGCACGCGGGCCACGTTCATGTAGTCCTGGGGCACGCGCTGCACGCCCGTGGCGGTGTTGATGATCATGGGCCAGATCGAGCAGATGAAAATGGTCCAGATCGCCGCCGGGTTGGCGCCCTTGAACACCAGCAAACCAATCGGCAGCCAGGCCAGCGGCGACACCGGGCGCAGCAGGCTGATGAGCGGGTTGAACATGCGCGACAGGAAATTGAAGCGCCCGATCACAAAGCCCGCCGGAATGCCCACCACCGCCGCCAGCCCGAAGCCGATGGCCACGCGCTCGAGCGAGGCCAACACATTCCAGCCGACGCCCTGGTCGTTGGGGCCGTTGCTGTAAAACGGGTTGCTGAACACCTCCAGTGCCTGCAACCAGGTCTCCCGGGGGCCGGGAATGCTGTTGCCGGTGCTGGCGGAGACCAGCGCCCACAGCCCCACGAGCAAGCCCAGCCCGCACAGGGGCGGCAGCACCGCAAGCCAGAAGCCGCGCGACAGGGCCGCCCAGTCATGCCCCGGCCGGGGTGCAGGCGGGTTCGCTGGTTTCAAGTGATTTTGGCCACTGGCGCTTGCTGGCTGTGCGCTGGCAGCTACATTTATAATAGCATCATGCGGGGCTGGCGTGGGCTCCAGCGGGGAATGGAATACGGCGCTGACCATGGTGATCTCCGGTGTGCGTGGCGTGCAGGGTGGGCGGGGTGGGCGGGGCTTGCGGCCTGGGCGCTCAGGCCTTGATCCTGAAACCGTCGGCGTATTTGGCGGGGTCCTTGCCATCCCAGACCACGCCGTCGATCAGCCTGGATGTGCGCAGCATGTCCTTGGGCATGTTCACCTTGAGGGCGCTGGCCACCGATTTGTAAAGCTCCACCTGGTTCACCTGCCTGGCCACGGCCAGGTAGTCGGGGTGGCTCTTGAGCAGGCCCCAGCGCTTGTGCTGGGTGAGGAACCACATGCCATCGCTCAGGTAGGGGAAGTTCACCGCCCCGTCGTTGAAAAACTTCATGTGGTTCGGGTCGTCCCAGGTCTTGCCCATGCCGTTCTGGTAGCGGCCCAGAATGCGCTGGTTGATGGCGTCCACGCTGGTGTTGATGTAGGATTTTTGCGCCACCGTTTCGGCCATCTTCATCTTGTTGGACAGGCTCGCGTCGATCCACTGGCTGGCTTCGAGCACCGCCATCATCACGGCGCGCGTGGTGTTGGGGTGCTTCTTCACAAAGTCGGCCGTGGTGCCCAGCACCTTCTCGGGGTGGTCCTTCCAGATGTCTTGCGTGGTGTTGGCGGTGATGCCGATGCCGTCCATGATGGCGCGGTGGTTCCAGGGCTCGCCCACGCAAAAGCCGTCCATGTTGCCCACGCGCATGTTGGCCACCATCTGCGGCGGCGGCACGGTGATCAGCTTGGCGCCCGACAGCGGGTTGATGCCCGCCGCCGCCAGCCAGTAGTGCATCCACATCGCGTGCGTGCCCGTGGGGAAGGTGCCGGCAAAGGTGTATTCGCGCTTTTCCCTGGCCATCAGCGCGGCAAGCGACGGGCCATCCACCGCCCCCTTGTCGGCCAGCGCCTTCGACAGCGTGATGGCCTGCCCGTTGTGGTTCAGGTTCATCAGCACCGCCATGTCTTTCTTGGGGCCGGCCGTGCCCAGGTGCACGCCGTACACCAGGCCGTAGAGCACATGGGCAAAGTCCAGCTCGCCGTTCACCAGCTTGTCGCGCACGCCGGCCCAGCTGGCCTCCTTGGTGGGGATGATGGTCACGCCGTATTTCTTGTCCAAGCCCAGCACCGAGGCCATGACCACGCTGGCGCAGTCGGTCAGCGGGATGAAGCCGATCTTCACCTCCTTTTTCTCCGGGGCGTCCGAGCCCCGGGCATGGACGAGGGCGCGCAGTGCGGGGCTTATGCCCACGGCACCCACGGTGGCGGCTTGCAGCACGGTGCGGCGGTCGAGGCTGGTTTTCAACAGATCGGTCATGGGGCTTCCCTTCGGCGTGACAAACAAAAAAGGCGTCCTCACTCCGCGCCTGGCTGCATCAACAGCTGTGCGCGGGTGGGGACGCCTTTGTCCGGTTTCTGGCTGCATCCGCCCGCCGTTGGGTGGTGCAGCCATGGCAGACCTGTGAGGGTCTGAACCTATCAATGCAAGCCCTGTGCCAGCTTGCCGAAGTTGTATATGCTATGAAATATATAGCGTTTTACATAATGACTGCGGGCGCTTTACCGCCATTTGATGCAGAAAGCCCGTGAGCGCCAGTGCACCGCTGTTGTGCGATGCACCATCAGACCGTGAACGCGTTCTCAGGGCGCCGGGGGGCGTTGCTTTGCTGCGAGAGGGGCGACGGAAGCCTGGATGGCGGAAGGCTGAAAACGGGCAGGAGCAGTCATTCCGGGGGGTGTGCTGCCTCAACGGATGGCCTCCTGGGACAAGTACAAGGGTGCCGTGGCTCCGGCGTTCTGAGCGCGCCCGGCCATCGTTGCACACCATCCACAGAACACAGAACACAGAACGCTGCCTTCGGACAGTTTTTTTGGATGCGTCACCCCAGCAAATCCATCACATCCAGCACGCGTTGCGCCACCTCGCCCAGCTTCAGGCCCTTGTCCATGGCGGTCTTGCGCAGTTTTTCGTAGGCGGCCTGTTCGCTCAGGCCCTGGCGCTGCATGAGCAGGCCCTTGGCGCGGTCGATGGTTTTGCGGTCTTTGAGCTCGGTGCGGGCGTCGGCCAGTTCGGCACGCAGCGCCTGCTCGTGCTGAAAGCGCGCCATGGCCACATCCAGGATGGGGCGGATGCGCTGCGGCGCCAGGCCCGCCACGATGTAGGCAGACACGCCCGCGGCCACGGCGTCCTTCACATGCGTGGTGTCTTCATCGTTGGTGAACATGACGATGGGGCGGCGTGCGTCGCGCGTGGCCATCACCACATGCTCCAGCGCGTCCCGGGCCTCGCTTTCAGCGTCCACGATGATCAGGTCGGGCTGCAACTGGGCCAGCCGCTCGCTCAGGAACACATCGGCCGGCAGCGTGGCAATGAGGTTGAAGTTGTTTTCCAGCAGGCCAATGCGCAGCGCCCGCGAGCGCTCTGCCTGGGTGGCGGCGTGTTCGTCGCCGGGGTCGGCAATGGCCAGGTCGGGGGCCACCACCACAATGCGCAGGGCGTCGGTCATGCAGGGCAACACGCAAGATTTACGCCACATCTTGGTGCGCCGGCATGGTGCACGCAGTTGGGGCTGAAGGTGGGGCTGCCGTTCGCCGGACTGTGCGTTGCGCCTGTGTTCATGCCGCTGGCGGGCCGTACAGGCCTTATTGATCCGGCCCTTTGTTGTATCAACAACCGTTCAGGCTGAGCCCTTCGACAGGCTCAGAGCGAACGGTTCAACCTTCAGCGGGCCGCATCAATAGATCGTGAATCGTTCTTACACTCGGGGCATGAGCTTGCTGATCCTGGGTATTGAATCTTCGTGCGATGAAACCGGCGTGGCGCTGGTCCGCTCCACTGGCGGGGTGGCTGTGCCCGCCTTGCTGGCGCATGCATTGCACAGCCAGATCGAGATGCACCAGGCCTATGGCGGCGTGGTGCCCGAGCTGGCCAGCCGCGACCATATCCGGCGGGTGCTGCCCCTGACCGAGGCCGTCATGGCCGAAGCGGGCCAGCGCCTTGCGGATGTGGATGTGGTGGCCTACACCCGGGGGCCGGGCCTGGCGGGTGCACTGCTGGTGGGCGCGGGTGTGGCCTGTGCGCTGGGTGCGGCACTCGACAAGCCCGTGCTGGGCGTGCACCACCTTGAGGGGCATTTGCTGTCGCCCTTTCTGAGTGCCGACCCGCCTGAGTTTCCCTTTGTGGCCCTGCTGGTGTCGGGCGGTCACACGCAGCTCATGCGGGTGGACGGCGTGGGCCGTTACGAACTGCTGGGCGAAACCATCGACGATGCGGCGGGTGAGGCGTTTGACAAGTCGGCCAAGCTGATGGGCCTGGGCTACCCGGGCGGCCCGGCCTTGTCGCGCCTGGCCGAGCAGGGCAGCGCCACGGCCTTCAAGCTGCCGCGCCCCCTGCTGCACAGCGGCAATCTCGATTTTTCGTTTGCCGGCCTCAAGACCGCCGTGCTGACCCAGGCCAAGAAGCTCGGCGATGAACTCGAAGCGCGCAAGGCCGATCTGGCCGCCAGCACCGAGGCGGCGATTGTGGACGTGCTGGTCAGGAAGACGCTGGCCGCGCTCGGGCAGACGGGCCTGCAGCGTGTGGTGGTGGCGGGTGGCGTGGGTGCCAACCGCCATTTGCGCGCCCAGCTCAATGCCGCCTGCGCCCAGAACAAGGTGCGTGTGCATTACCCCGAACTGCATCTGTGCACCGACAACGGCGCCATGATTGCCATGGCAGCTGCCATGCGGCTGCAGGCAGGCCAGCAGGTGGCCAACCGCGACTATGCGTTTGATGTCAAACCCCGCTGGCCGCTCGACGCCCTGGCGTCCTGAGTTGCCGGGGCGTTGGGCAGCGCCGCCGGGCATCGATGTTTGGGGTGCAATGTGCGCGGCAATCAATGCGCGGCAGCTTTACGCGGGCTTCACTTTTCTGCATCGGGCAGGACATGACCGCGCCGCACAATATAAGGCATGCCATGCATGTTGCCTCTTTCCCATGAATGACCGTTCTTTTTCCACCGCGGGGCACGCTGCGCCGCGCATGCCCTTTCGTCTGGCGGCTTCTGCCGGGCTGTTGATCACGGCAGTGGCCCTGCTGGCCGGCTGCGCCAGCCTGGCGCCGCCCGACAGCCGCCTGCCGCAGACCCCGGTTCCGCCGGCCTGGTCTGCGCAAACGCCTGCGGGCGCGCCCGCCACATCGCTGGCGCAATGGTGGCAGCGGTTCAACGACCCGCAGCTCACGCAGCTGGTCACACAGGCCCTGCAGGCCAATACCAGCCTGCGCAGTGCGCAAGCCGCCTTGCAGCAAGCGCGTGCCCAGGTGGATTTGCAGGCCGCAGGCCTGCTGCCCGGCGTGGGTGCCTCGGCGTCGGCGCAGCGCAGCCGGGCATCGAACAGCACGGGCAACAGTTTCCAGGCAGGTTTTGATGCCAGCTGGGAGCCCGACGTGTTTGGCCGCCTGCGCAGCGGCCTCAATGCCAGCGAGGCCGACGCGCTGGCTGCCGAGGCCAGCCTGGCAGACGTGCAGGTGTCGCTGGCCGCCGAAACCGCCGTGAACTATGTCCAATTGCGGGGGCTGCAGCAGCGGCTGGCCATTGCGCGCAGCAACCTGGCCAGCCAGCAGGAAACCCTGCAGATCACCCTGTGGCGGCTGCAGGCCGGGCTCACCACCTCGCTGGTGGCCGAGCAGGCCCGTGCAGCGGCAGAGCAGACGGCCGCGCAGATTCCGGCGCTCGAATCCAGCCTGGCCCAGTCGCGCCACAGCCTGGCCGTGCTGACCGGACAGGCCCCGCTGGCGCTGGATGCGCTGTTGGCCGACGCCGCAGCCGTGCCGCAGCCCGCACAAGACCTGGCGCTGGCCATTCCTGCAGAAACCCTGCGGCAGCGGCCCGACGTGCGCGCGTCGGAGCAGCGCATTGCCGCGGCGCTGGCCCGGGTGTTGCAGGCCGATGCCGCGCGTTACCCCGGCTTCGGCATCTCGGGCAATCTGGGCCTGCGCGCCCTGACGCTGGGTGCGCTGTCCAACGGCAGCTCCGTTGCCAGCGCTCTGGTGGCCAGTGTGTCGATGCCGGTGTTCGATGGCGGCGCGGCGCGGGCCCAGGTGCGCGTGCAGGAGGCGGCGCTGGCGCAGGCCCGTGTGGCCTACGAGGCCGCGGTGCTCACGGCGCTCAAGGATGTGGAAGATGCCCTGGTGGCCCTGCGCGGCGATCGCGAGCGCCTGGTGCGGCTGCAGGCTGCCGCCGATGCAGCGGGCAATGCGGACTTGCTGGCCCGGCAGCGCTACAGCAGCGGCCTGATCGACTTCCAGTCGGTGCTGGAAACCCAGCGCATGCTGCTGTCCACCCAGGACAGCGTGGCCGCCACCGTGGCCAGCGTTTCTACCGACCATGTGCGGCTGTACAAGGCGCTGGGCGGTGGCTGGCAATAGCCCGTGCCTGCCCTTGAACGCCCCAACCCCCTAGCGAATCCGATGGCCATGACTTCTTCCGAAAAAAACACCCCCGCCGCCAGCCCGTCCGCGTCCGCCGACCTGCAAGCGCTGATCGGTGGTGGCCCGCCGCGCCGCTGGTGGCAGCGCTCGACCCTGTGGCTGGGCGTGGCAGTGCTGGTGCTGTTGGGCGGCGGCATCTACTACTGGCAAAGCCGGCAGCGCGCCAGCGCAGCACCGGTGTATGTGACCGAGGAGGTGCGCCGGGGCAACCTCACGCTCAATGTATCGGCCAACGGCACCTTGCAGCCGACGCGGGCGGTGAACATTGGCAGCGAGCTGTCGGGCACGGTCAAAAACGTGCTGGTGGACGTGAACGACAGGGTCAAAAAAGGGCAGGTGCTGGTCGAACTCGACACCGCCAAGCTCGATGCGCAGGTGCGGCGCTCGCGCGCCTCGCTGGCGGCGGCGCAGGCGCGGCTGGCGCAGGCGGTGGCCACCACCCATGAGGCGCAGGCCGGGTTTGCGCGGCTGCAAGAAGTGGCACGCCTGTCGGGCGGCAAGGTGCCGTCGGCCGCCGAGCTCGACAGCGGCCTGGCCACGCTGGACCGCGCCCGGGCCGACGAAGCCAGTGCCCGTGCCTCGGTGGACGACGCCCGGGCGGCGCTGTCCACCGATGTCACCAACCTGTCCAAGGCCTCGATCCGCTCGCCCATCGACGGTGTGGTGCTGTCCCGCTCGGTCGAACCGGGCAACGCCGTGGCCGCCTCGCTGCAGGCCGTGACGCTGCTCACGCTGGCCGAAGACCTCACGCGGCTGCGGCTGGACGCGAGCGTGGACGAGGCCGACGTGGGTTCGGTGAAACTCGACCAGAAGGCCAGCTTCACCGTGAGCGCATATCCCTCGCGCCGCTATCCGGCCAAGGTCACGCGGGTGTCGTATGGCTCCACCAAGGTCGACAACGTGGTCATCTACATCACCTGGCTGGATGTGGACAACTCCGACCTGAGCCTGCGCCCGGGCATGACGGCTACGGCCACCATCACCTCCACCGAGCGCAACGATGTGCTGCTGGTGCCCAACACGGCCCTGCGGTTCACCCCGGTCACTGCTTCAGGTGGTACGACCGGGGCAACGGCGAAACCGGCGTCGTCGGGCGGCATCATGTCGCAACTGATGCCGCGCATGCCGCGCTCGGGCACGCGCCGGGCCAGCGGCAGCAGCAGCGGTGAGGCGGCCGACAGCGCGGGCCCTGTGCGCCAGGTGTGGGTGCTCAAGGACGGCACCGCGCACGCCGTGAAAGTGCAGGTGGGCATCAGCGATGGCCGCCGCACCGAGGTCAGCGGCGAAGGCCTGGCCGAGGGCATGGCGGTCATCACCGACCAGCGCTCCGCCGGGGCGGCACCATGAGCGAGGCCGCCGCAGCCACCGCGCAGGACAAGCGGGCGCCTGCCGGGGCGCCGCCGCTCATCCGCCTGCGCGGCGTGACCAAGGTGTATGGCGAGGGCGCGCTGGCCTTTCAGGCACTCAAGGGCGTGGATCTGGACATTGCGCAGAGCGATTTCGTGGCCATCATGGGCCCCAGCGGTTCGGGCAAATCCACCGCCATGAACATCCTGGGCTGCCTGGACCGGCCCACCGCGGGCGAATACCTGTTCAAGGGCGTGCATGTGGAATCGCTCTCGCGCGACGAGCGTGCGCAGCTGCGCCGGCGATACTTTGGCTTTGTGTTCCAGGGCTTCAATCTGCTGGCGCGCACCTCGGCGCAGGAAAACGTCGAGCTGCCCCTGCTGTACCGGGGCGAATCGGCCGCCGCGCGCCACGCCGCTGCCGCCCGCGCGCTCGAGGCCGTGGGCCTCAAGGGATGGGAGCACCACACCCCGGCCGAGCTGTCGGGCGGCCAGCAGCAGCGCGTGGCCATTGCGCGCGCCATCGTCACCGGGCCGGCCGTGCTGCTGGCCGACGAGCCCACCGGCAACCTCGACACCCAGCGCAGCCACGAGATCATGGAGCTTTTGTGGCAGCTCAATGCCGAGCAGGGCATCACCGTGCTGATGGTCACCCACGAGCCCGATATGGCCGCCTATGCACGGCGCATCGTGCGGTTCTTGGACGGCAAGGTGGACAGCGATGCGCCCAACCCGCACCCCGTGGGCTTGCGCGCCCACGCGACGGCCTTGCCTGCCGTTCCTGCACAAGAGGTTTCCTGATGCTGCTCAACACCCTTTTGCTCGCGCTGCGCTCGATCCGGCGCAACCTGATGCGCTCGTTTCTCACCATCCTGGGCATCGTGATCGGCGTCAGCGCCGTCATCACCATGGTCACGCTGGGCAACGGCGCCACCATGGCGGTGCAAAACCAGATCTCTAGTCTGGGCACCAACCTGCTGCAGGTGCGCCCCGGCCAGCGCATGGGGGTCCGCGGCTCCGGCGCCCCCGCCTTCAAGGACACCGACGCCGATGCCATCGCCCAGCAGATTGGCGGCATTCTGGCCGTGGCGCCCGAGGCGCGGGCCGGCGCCACCGTGGTGGCCGGCGGGCGCAACTGGACCACCAGCATCATCGGCAGCACCAACGCCTGGCTGCAGACGGGCAACTGGACCGTGCGCACTGGACGGATTTTTTCAGAGGCCGAACTGCGCGCCGGTTCCGCCGTCTGCCTGATCGGCGAGACCGTACGCCGCGAACTCTATGGCACGAGCGACGCCTTGGGCGAGCAGCTGCGGGTGAAAGCGTTTTCGTGCGAGGTGGTGGGTGTGCTGGCGCCCAAGGGACAGGGCGCTTTTGGCAATGACCAGGACGACACCGTGCTGGTGCCCCTCAAGACGCTGCAGCGCCGCGTGACCGGCAACACCCGCGTCAACACGCTGCTGGTGTCCATGAAGGACGGCAGCGACCCCGAGCGGGTGAAGACCAGCCTGACCCAGCTGCTGCGCGAGCTGCGCAAGCTCTCCGACACCGACGAGGACAACTTCAACGTGCTCGACACCAAGCAGCTGGCCGACACGCTCTCGGGCACCACCAAGGTGCTGACCATGCTGCTGGGCGCGGTGGCGGCGGTGAGCCTGCTGGTGGGCGGCATCGGCATCATGAACATCATGCTCGTGAGCGTGACCGAGCGCACCCGCGAGATTGGCCTGCGCCTGGCCATTGGCGCCCTGGAGCGCGAGGTGCTGCTGCAGTTTCTGATCGAGGCCGTGGCGCTGGCCTCCCTGGGCGGGCTGATCGGCATCATGCTGGCCACGGGCGCATCCATTGGTCTGTCGGCCCTGATGGATGTGCCCTACATCTTCAACCCGGGCGTCAACCTGCTGTCGTTTGTTTTTTCGGCCGGGATCGGGGTGGTGTTTGGCTATTTTCCGGCACGGCGCGCGGCGCGCATGGACCCGATCGACGCGCTGCGGCATGAATGAACCTTGCCTGCAGATGCCTCGACGAACTCGAACGCCGCACTGCATGGCGCAACATCCACCCCGGCCAGGCAAAAAAGCCCGGGCACCATTGCCCAAATGCCGGGCGTTCACTTGTGAACTGGTCAATGGGTTTTGAAGCACAGCGCAAGCAGAAATTGCAGAAGCCTTTGGCGAGCCGATCGGGGCGTTCTGTGAGGCTTGACACCCACCGCAGCGCAGCGGGCGGCCCGTCACCGGCCCGGGCTCAAAGATCCTGCGCCACCGGCGCCAGTTGCCCCAGCATGAAGGTGATGAACGGCACCACACACTGTATGTGCCCGGCCGGCTGGGCGCGGCAGTCGGTCAGGCTGACCAGGTCGCCGGCGCCGCGCTGCTGCATGGCGCGCAGGGTGCTGGCCGAGCTGGCATAGGGCACGCTGCTGTCATCGCGGCCGTGGAACAGGCGCACGGGCAGGTTGGGCTTCCAGTCGTGGACGCTGCTGAACTCTGCGATGTAGCCCACATCATCGGCCAGAAAGCGGTCGATAAAGCGGGTGTCATAGACCACGTCGGCATCGCCCGGTATCAGTGCGCGCAGCAGCAGGCGGCGCAGTTCGTGCTGCACATTGTCGCCCAGATAGCGCAAAAAGCCCGGGTCGATGAGCGCGCCGATCACGGGCTGCTCGGCGCGCACCAGTTCCACCAGGCCATCCATGGTGGCCTGCACGTCATACGGCCCGGCGCCGGGCACCACCATGCGCAGCTGCTGCAGGTGAGCCGAGCCGCTCGCCTGCAGCGCCCGGTGCGCGGCCATGGTGACGTAGCCGCCCTCGGAATACCCGGTGAGGAAGAGTTGGCCGTTGTCCGCCACATTGGCCTGGCCACGCCAGGTGCGGGCGGCGGTCAGAAAGTCCACCGTGGCAGCGGCAGATGGCGCAGACAGCAGGTAAGGGTGCGGAATGCCCCTGGAAGCGCCAAAACCCACGTAGTCAGGTGCCAGAACGATGTAGCCCAAGGAGGCCAAAACCACCGCCGCCTCAGACGCCACTGCGTTGTTGCTGGGCGCGTCGGCGTCGCGAAACAGGGTGCCGTGCTGGTAGCTGAGCACCGGGCTTTTGGCCCCAGGCGCCTTTTGCGGCAGGCTGACCAGGCCCGAGGCGCGCACCTCTTTGCCATCGGCATCGGTGGTGAGGTATTCCAGGCGATAGGAGGCGACGGCATAGCGCGGCACCATGTCCTGGGCCAGCGGCTCCTCGGTGACCAGCGCGGCAGCGATGTCAGCCACCGCAATGGTGCCGAGCAAGGCGCTTGACTCGAGCCGGCCGGCGCGCTCCAGGGCGGGCGGCGCAACAGGTGGCGGGGCATCCGTGGCAGGCGGCTGGCCATCGGCGGCCGTGCCGTCACCACTGTCACTGCCACCGCCACCGCCACCGCCAC
>WOZN01000093.1:0-2108 GCA_011620245.1 Acidovorax sp. | reverse complement strand
CCAGCGCGGCCACCAGTGCCAACGTCCAGGCGCGGCGGATTCCAGACGAGATCAAAATGTTCAACACGGCAGAAACCCCCTTGCATATGAAGCAGTGAATGATAGGGCCGGCTGCCTGCGCCGCCCAGCGCGTGTGCTGACGCTATTATTTTTATAACAATGTTTCGTCGCGGGGGGGATGGTTGCGGGCCGGCCGCTGCGCGGCACTACACTCTGTGCTTCCCTCTTTCCTGTATTCCCCATGACGTATTGCGTCGCCATCAAACTCAATGCCGGGCTGGTGTTCCTGTCCGATTCACGCACCAATGCCGGGCTGGACCAGATCAGCTCGTTTCGCAAGATGATGGTGTACGAGAAGGCGGGCGAGCGCTTCATGGTGCTGCTGTCGGCGGGCAACCTGAGCATTTCGCAGTCGGTGCGCGAGATTTTGCAGACCACGCAGATCCGGGACGAAGCCGACGGCGAACCCGTCACCATCTGGAACGCCAGCAGCATGTTCGACGCCGCCCGCGTGCTGGGTGCGGCCGTGCGCCATGTGCACGAGCGCGATGGCGCGGCGCTCAAGCGCGCGGGGGTGGATTTCAACGTGTCGATGGTGTTTGGCGGCCAGATCCAGGGCGAGGGCATGCGCCTGTTTCAGGTGTATTCGGCGGGCAATTTCATCGAATCGACGGCTGAGACACCGTATTTCCAGGTGGGCGAGTCGAAATACGGCAAGCCGGTGCTCGACCGCGTGCTCACGCCCAACACGCCGCTCAACGAAGCCGCCAAATGCGCGCTGGTGTCGATGGACAGCACGCTCAAGTCCAACCTGTCGGTGGGCCTGCCCATGGACCTGGTGGTGTATGAGGCCGACCGTTTCACCACCGACAAGATCGTGTGCATTGACGAGCACAACCCCTACTTTCGCATGCTGCATGAAAGCTGGGGGCAGAAGCTGCGCGAAGTATTCGACAGCATCGAGGACCCGGCCTGGAATGGCGGCTTGACCGATGCCCCCATTCTGGTGAGCCCGGCGCGCAGCAAGCCGCTCAAGAAGATCACCAACTTCCGCGAAAAGCTGATCTGAGCCCCAAGGCCCCCCAGTGCAACCCCAATACAACCCCAAAAGCCCCAAAGAATGCGCGGCAGGCAGGTCATGGCGCCATCATCAGCCGGCCCACTGCACCAGGCCAGTCCATGCCGAAACCAGCACCACCACGCCGAACGCGATGCGGTAATACGCAAAAGGCACAAAGCTGTGGGTGCTGATGTAGCGCAGCAGCCAGTGCACGCACAGCCAGGCGCTGATGAAGGAGAACACCAGCCCCACGCCGAACAGCGGAATGTCCGCCGCCGACAGCAGGGCGCGCTCCTTGTACAGGCTGTACGCCCCCGCGCCGATCAGCGTGGGAATGGCCAGAAAAAAGGAAAAATCCGTGGCGGCCTTGCGCGACAGGCCCAGCAGCATGCCGCCGATGATGGTGGCGCCGCTGCGGCTGGTGCCCGGCACCATGGCCAGGCACTGCACCAGGCCCACCTTCAGGGCATCGAGCGCGGTCATGTCTTCCACCGCATGGATGCGCGTGGCCGCAGACGGGCGGCGCTCCGCCCACAAGATGATGAAGCCCCCCAGGATGAAAGTGCTGGCCACCACCACGGGGGTGAACAAATGGGCCTTGATGGCCTTGCCAAACAGCAGGCCCAGCACCACCGCCGGCACAAAGGCAATCAGCACATTGAGCGCAAAACGCTGCGCCTGCCGCTCCGTGGGCAGGGCCGCCAGCGTGGCACGGATCTTTTGCCAATACACCACGATGACGGCAAAGATGGCGCCCGTCTGGATGGCAATGTCGAACACCTTCGCCTTGGCGTCGTCGAACCCCAGCAGCGAGCCTGCCAGGATCAGGTGACCAGTGGAGGAGATGGGAAGAAACTCGGTCAGGCCCTCGACCACGCCCATGATGGCGGCCTTGGCCAGCAAAACAATGTCCACGCGATCGTCCTTCAAGCCCCGGGGGCTGGCAAAAGGGCGAATTATCCACCGGCAGCGCGATGCCGATGCCACCCGTGGTGACGGCTATCGGTCCTTGCCAGGTCGTTTCATCGCGCGTTTGCGCAGTCCGCAT
>WOZN01000271.1 GCA_011620245.1 Acidovorax sp. | reverse complement strand
ATGCGCCCGCCAGTGCCGCCAGAAATGGGATATTTGGCATTTCTGCATCCCTTACCATTGCTGCATCTGTCCACGCGCCCAGGCGCACCTACCGGAGCTGCACATGAGTCCATCCACGACCACCCCACGCTTTCCCCGCTTTGCCCCGACCCTGGTGGCGCTGCACTGGCTGACCTTGCTGCTCATGATCGCGGTGTATGCGCTGATGGAACTGCGCGGCATTTATCCGCGCGGCAGCGCCGAGCGCACCGCCATGGCCCACTGGCACTTCACCCTGGGGCTGACGGTGCTGGTCGTCACCGCGTTGCGGCTGGTGGTGCGCCTGGCGACGGAGCGCCCGCCCATCGTGCCGCCGCCGCCGGTCTGGCAGGAGAAGGTGGCGCTGGTGATCGAGGTGCTGCTCTATGGCCTGCTGATCGGCCTGCCGATCCTGGGCTGGCTCACGGTGAATGCGCGCGACGTGCCGGCCAGCTTCTGGGGCCTGGCGGTGCCGCAGCTGCTGGCGCCGGACAAGACGCTGGGCGACACACTCAAGGAAGTGCATGAAACCCTGGCCACTGTCGGCTACTTCCTCATCGGCCTGCATGCGGCCGCGGCGCTGCTTCACCATTACGTGCAGCGCGACAACACACTCGGCCGCATGGGTTTCGGGCCGCGCGCCTGAGCGCCGCGCCACCAGCGCGCATGATCAGGCAGTGCTCATGAATTGATAGCTGCCTGCGCAGGCTGGGCGGGCGCCAAAGCCCGATTTTGCTTTTGCGATCACACCGCCGCTCAGGCGCATTTCGCCGTCGTACAGCACTGCGCTCTGGCCGGGCGTGACCGCCCATTGCGGCTGCGCGAAGTGCAGCGCAAAACGACCCGGCGCAGCGTGACGGGCACGACGCTATTTGCTGCGATGGATGCCGCCATCGAAGTTTCACGCGAAGGCGACCGCAGGGAATGGAAGATGGAAGGTGGCGAAATCCAAGGACGGGCAAGACGGGGAGGAACACCCGTTCAAGCTGGCCGTGAAGGTGCTGGGCACTGAGCCGACCGGCGAGGCCATTACATCGTGCGTGGTGGTGCGTGACACCGCCGTCCAGGATATGCGCGCCGTGAAGCTGCCCCAGGGTGGAAATCAGCGGGTGATTCTTGATGCCCTGCGCCCGATGTTCATGGATGGGCAAACAGGCAAGCCTGGAGCCCCGCCGCTGCGGCCGTGCATCGAACTGGAGGCCGCTGTATCTGCTGGCGCTGCAAGGCTGACATGCCAGACCGACCGCCGCGCAACTCGCGCCAGAGAGGCAGTCAATGGACTGGTGGCCCGTGGGGTGATTGGCTGCAATGAGGGGAGGATATGGCCAGCGTGATGACTAACTGATTGATGTTACGCAGTCCCCACCTGATAGGCTGTGCAGATGAAAAAAGCTGACCTGGATTTGAACTCGCGAAGCTCAATCCCTTTGCGCTTTGTCGCAAGCTTCTCATCAACGCATCGCGCACCGCCTACGCCCAGCTTCAGCAGTTCAGGGCGGCTGCGTAACATCAGTTGCTAATCAAATGGAAGATTCTTCAAGCTGCCTTCATGCGAATGCTCCCGATTTTGCCCTCAGAACCTGATCGTCCTCTTAACGGCGCAAAGGCCGCGCCGCCTGGCTGCTGCATACCCGTGCCAGCTGGTGTGCATGGCTCTTTCATGGCAGGCGGGCGCGTGAGCGCAGCGCCGAACCGCTTCAAGCCAGCGCGCAGTGCAGTGTGCAGCAGCCCGGAGGCGCCCCAATGAGCACCGTGGCCCTGGCCAGCGGGCTGGGCGCGCTGCCGTCCCGCTTTCGCCGCGAGCGCCTGCTGATTGTGGGCTATGGCGATGTGGGCCAGCGCGTGGCGCGCACCCTGCTGACCGGCCCGGGCGCGCAGCGCCTGCGTGTGCTGGCGCTCACCTCACAGGCCGAGCGCGTGGGCAGCCTGCGTGCGCAGGGGGTGACACCGCTGGTGGGCAACCTGGACCACGCTGCCACGCTGCGCCGCCTGTCGGGCCTGGCCACCCGGGTGGTGCACCTGGCGCCCCCGCCGGGAGAAGGTGGCAGCGCAGCCTGGTGGCGCGACCCGCGCACCGTGGCGCTGGCGCGGGCCTTGCGGCTGCGCAGCCTGCCCGTGTCGCTGGTGTATGCCTCGACCAGCGGGGTGTATGGCGACTGCGCGGGCGCCCGGGTGCCCGAAACCCGCGCCGTGGCGCCCGGCACGCCCCGGGCCCAGCGCCGCGTGGATGCCGAGCGCGCCGTGCGCCACCTGGGGCGCGCCGGTGTGCGCGCCAGCATCCTGCGCATTCCGGGCATCTACGCGCCCGACCGCGAGGGCGGAACGCCCGAGGCGCGACTGCGCAAGGGCACCCCCGTGCTGATGGCGCAAGACGATGTGTACACCAACCACATCCATGCGGACGACCTGGCGCGCGCCTGCCTGGCTGCGCTGTGGCGTGGCAGGCCCCAGCGGGTTTACAACGCCAGCGATGCCAGCGAGATGAAGATGGGCGATTATTTCGATCTGGCCGCCGACCTGTATGGCCTGCCGCGCCCGCCCCGGCTGCCGCGCAGCACGGCGCAGGATGCGCTGCCGGTGATGCTGCTGAGCTTCATGAGCGAATCGCGCCGGCTTGACAACCAGCGGCTGCTGGGCGAGCTGGGCCTGCGGCTGCGCTACCCCACCGTGGCGCAGGGCCTGCGCGCCTGATCTGCGCTTTCAGAACATGTTCACGATCTCGGTGCCGTCCGGGCGTTCAGCGTGGGTAGCTGTTGCCCTGGCTGTCGTAGCAGCGAAACACGTTGCACTGCGTGAACTTGTGCGGTGGCGGCGGTGGGGCTGGTCTGGTGTAGACCGGGTGGCGCGGCGGAATCACCACCACCGAAGGGGCCGTCTCCTGCCTGGCCGCGCGGGCTTTTTCCACCTCGGCATAGGCCTCGGGGCCCAGGCAGTCCAGATCGACCTGGCGCTGTGCGGTTTCGACGCGCAGGTTCTGGTCGTAGGTACCGCTGGCGCTGCTGATGACGACATCGAGGTTGCGGCGCGAACGGGCGCACTCGGCAGACCGCGCATAGTCTTGCGGGCGTGCTGCCGGGCGGGCGGCACGCGCCGCGAGGTCGCGCTCCCGTTGGGCGTCACGGTCATCGTCGATTCGCCGTGTGGCCGCTTCGGCCTGCTGCTGCTGCTGCTTGCGCGCGAGGGCCTCGGCGGCCTGCTCACGCTCCAGCCTGATTTCCTGCGGTGTCTTGCGGGGCTCCACCTCACGCACCGAGGCGGCACCCGTGCAGGCGCCATCGGTGTAGGTGACCTGCCCGGTGCGCGCATCGGTGCAGCGCAGCACCTGGGCCTGCGCGGCGAGACACAGCAGCACCGCACCGGCGGCCAGGCAATTGCGCACAAGGGGCATGGTGGTTTTCCTTCAGGGTGTCCTCAGCTGCCCTGGCCGCGCGGGGCGTCGCTTCTCCAGCGCGGCTGGTCCGGGCGATCCGGGCGATTTTGCCGCGTGTTGTCGCCCGGCTGGCGGCGGTCGTCATCGCGCTGCGGGCGGCGGGCCTGATCACGGTTGCCCTGTTCCCGCTGCGCCTGTTCCCGGCGGGCCTGATCGCGTGCCTGATCGCGCTCGCGGTCCCGGCGGGCGTCCTGCTCGCGGCGGGCATCCTGGGCCTGGCGGGCGTCGCGATCGCGCCGGGCTTCCCGGTCACGCAGGGCTTCGCGTTCGCGATGTGCTTCCCGCTCGCGCTGGGCACGCTCGCGTTCGCGCCAGTCATTGCGGTCGTCATACCGGCGCCCGTAATAGCCGGGCGGCGGGGCCACCGGGTAGCCGTAGACGGGAGCAGGGCTGCCGTAGATGTAAGCGGGCTGCTCATAAACCCCGTAGCCCGTGGGCTGGGGCGTGTAGTAAGGGTCGCCAGGAACCACGGCGCAGCCCGTGGCCAGCGCGGCCAGCGCAACGGCGGAAACAATGCGGGCCAGTTGGTGTGTCATGGTGGTCAGACTGTGGCGCTGCGGCAGGCGTTCCGCCCGCTGCGTAAAGCCCTTGAAAAGCGCCCCGGCGGGGTGTTACAACTTCGCGGGCCTATGGCATCCATTAGACGCCTGAGGGCGCTACTTGGTTGACCCGGCCCCCGTGGGGGCGTTGCCGACGCCGCGACGGGGAATGGGGCGCCAGCCTGCATTGCAGTGCAAAACCCTGGCGATTGCGGCGGCCGGTCGCG
>WOZN01000309.1 GCA_011620245.1 Acidovorax sp. | reverse complement strand
CTCCGACGCGCATGCTCACCCCGCAACCGCCCCGCCGCAGGCGCAGCCAGATGGGAGTGGGGACAACGCGGGCCATCGCTGCGCTTGGCCCGCAGCTGCGAAGGCCAATGCGGCGCCGGGCGCATACCCAGGCCTCTGCGTTCGCCACAGGTATGCCATCAACTATGAAAATAATAGCTGTCAGCGCTTGATGCGCAAGCGCCGCAACCAAAAATCAATCAATCCTGTAGCCGCCCCAACGCGCGCAGCACATTTTCTGCCGTCGCCGGCGCCGTCAGCACCACTGGTGCGGTGGCATCCGCACCAGCGCGCCCCGCCGCCACCGCATTGCGCAGCGCCTCGAACACGCTGATCGCCAGCATCAGCGGCGGCTCGCCCACGGCCTTGCTGCCGCCCACGTTGTCCTCGCGGTTGGCCTGGGGCCATAGATCCACCTTGAAGTGCGCCGGAATGTCGCCCGTGGCCGGGATCTTGTAGGTGCTGGGCGCGTGGGTGGCGAGGTGGCCCTGGCTGTTCCACACGAGCTGCTCGGTCGTGAGCCAGCCCATGCCCTGCACGAAGCCGCCTTCGATCTGGCCGATGTCGATGGCCGGGTTGATGCTGTGGCCCACGTCGTGCAGGATGTCCACGGCCAGCACGCGGTTCTCACCCGTGAGGGTGTCGATCACCACCTCGGAGCAGGCCGCGCCGTAGCTGAAATAGTAGAACGGCCGCCCGGTGAGTGTGGCCTTGTCGTAGTGGATTCTGGGCGTGCGATAGAAACCGTCGCTCCACAGCTGGATGCGGTTGGCGTAGGCGGCCTTCACCACGTCGTCGAACAGGCGCACCTTCCCGGGCGATATGACCTGTCCGTCCGCAAACCGGATGGCCCCGGCGCCGCAGCCGTCCAGGCCGCAGACGAATGCGGCCAGGTTGTCGCGCACATGGCGGGCCGCAAACTGCGCCGCGCGGCCATTGAGGTCGGTGCCGCTGCTGGCAGCCGTGGCGCTGGCATTGGGCACCTTGCTGGTGTCGCTGGCCGTCACCAGCACGCGGTGCAGGGGCACGCCCAGCTCGTCGGCCACGATCTGCGCCACCTTGGTGTGCAGGCCCTGGCCCATTTCGGTGCCGCCGTGGTTCACCTGCACGCTGCCGTCGGTGTACACATGCACCAGCGCGCCCGCCTGGTTGAACTGCGTGGCGGTGAAGCTGATGCCGAACTTGACCGGCGTGATGGCGATGCCGCGCTTGAGCACGGGGCTTTGCGCGTTCCAGGCCGAAATGGCCTGTTGGCGGCGCCGGTACTGTGCTGAATGCTCCAGTTTTGGCAGCAGTTCATGGAGGATGTTGTCCTCCACGGTCATCTGGTAATGGGTGACGTTGCGTTCCGTGGTTCCATACAGATTCGCCATGCGCACGTCCTGCGCGTCCAGCCCCAGGGCGCGCGCGATGTCGCCCAGGATGGCCTCGATCACGAGCACGCCCTGCGGGCCGCCAAAGCCGCGGAAGGCCGTGTGGCTCTGCGTGTTCGTCTTGCAGCGGTACGAGGCAATTTCCACATGCTCCAGAAAATAGGCGTTGTCGGCGTGGAACACCGCGCGGTCGGCCACGGGGCCGGAGAGGTCGGCGCTGAACCCGCAGTTGGCGGCCATCTGCAGTGCCAGGCCCGTGATGCGGCCCGTGCCGTCAAAGCCCACGTCGTAGCGGTAGGCAAACGGGTGGCGCTTGCCGGTGACCATGAAGTCCTCGTCCCGGTCCAGCCGCAGCTTGACGGGGCGGCCGAACTTGTGCGCGGCCACGGCGGCCCACACCGCCAGGTGCCCGGCCTGCGTCTCCTTGCCGCCAAAGCCGCCGCCCATGCGGCGGCATTCCACGCGCACGGCGTGGTTGTCCAGGCCCAGGGCATGGGCCACCCAGTGCTGCACCTCGCCGGGGTGCTGGGTGCTCGATTGGATGGACCATTGCTTTTGCTCCAGCGGCAGGGCGCAGGCGATCTGGCCTTCGAGGTAGAAATGCTCCTGCCCGCCTGCTTCGAATGCGCCCTGCAGGCGGTGCGGCGATTGCGCCAGGCCTGTCTGCGCATCGCCCCGGCGCACGAACACGGGGGGCAGCACGTAGCTTTTGGCCTTCAAGGCTTCGTCCACCGTCAGGATGGCGGGCAGCGGCGTGATGTCGGGCTTCACGGCGCGCACGGCACGGCGCGCCTGCATGACCGAGTCGGCCACCAACAATCCAATCACCTGGCCAATGTGCTGCACGGTATCGATGGCAAATACCGGCTCGTCGTGCGCAAACGCGGCCAGGACCTTGTCGCCGGGCACATCGGCCGCCAGCACCACGCCGCGCACGCCGGGCAGGGCCAAGGCCGCTTCAGCATGAACGCCATGGAGCCTGCCATGCGCCACGGTGGAAAGGATGGGCGCTGCGTACAGCATGCCCTTCACCTCGGGCAGGTCGTCGATGTAGTGGGCGGCCCCTGCCACCTGGGCGCGGGCGCTTTCATGGATATGCGGCTGGCCCATGGCGGCCCGTGCGGGCGCGGGCAGGGCGGTTTCCGCGGTGGTGTGGGGGGCGTTCATGCCGCAGCCGCCAGCGTGAAGGATTCAAGGCTCACCGCCTGCTGGCCCTGGCTTTCGAGCCAATAGCGCTGCAGCAGGCTGCCCAGCACGGTGCGGCGGTAGGCGCCGCTGGCGCGCATGTCCGAGATGGGGCTGAACTCGGCCTGCAGGGCCTGGGCGGCGCGCTGCACGGTGGCGGCAGTCCACGGCTGGCCCACCAGGGCGGCCTCGGTCTGGCGCGCCCGTGCCGGCGTGGCGGCCACGCCGCCTGCGCCGATGCTGGCGCGCTGCACCATGCCGCCAGCGATGTCGAGGTTGAGCACCAGGCAGACGGCGGAGATGTCGTCGTCGAAGCGCTTGGAAATCTTGTACGCCCTGAGCTGTTCATGGGGCGTGGGCCGGGGCACGAGGATGCGCACCAGCAGTTCATCCGGCGCCATGACGTTCTGGCGGTAGCCGGTGTACAGGTCTTCCAGTGCCAACTGGCGTTCGCCCCTGGCCTGGCTGGCCAGCACCACCTGGGCGCGCAGCGCGATCAGCAGCGGCATGGAGTCGCCAATGGGCGAGCCGTTGGCCACGTTGCCGCCCAGCGTGCCTGCGTTGCGCACGGGCAGTCCGGCAAAGCGGGTGGCGAAGCGGTGCAGCTGCGGCCACTGCGCGGTGATTGCGGCAAAGGCGTCGGTCAGCGTGACTGCTGCGCCGATGCGGATATGGTGCGCATCCTGCGCTGCCTGCCGCAGCTCGGCCACGCGCGTCACGTCCAAAATCTGCGCATATTGTTGGTGCAGCTTGGTGACCCACAGGCCCACATCGGTGCAGCCTGCCACCACCTGGGCACCGGGGTGCGCGGCCCGTGCGGCCAGCAGGGCGGGCAGCGTGGTGGGGGAAATATACGAAGAATTGGCCTCTAGCGCTTGATGGGTAAGCGCTAGCAGCTCTAATTTTTGTAGCAATTCAGGCGCGTTGACCGCCATGCCGGGCAGCGCTGCCATCTGTTGGGCCGCATCGAGAATGGGGCGGTAGCCGGTGCAGCGGCACAGGTTGCCCGAGAGCGCTTCCTGGGCCAGTTCGCGGGTGATCTCCTGGCCGTGGCAGACATGGTTCTGGTACATGCCGAACAGGCTCATCACAAAGCCCGGCGTGCAAAAACCGCATTGGGAGCCATGGCACCGCACCATCGCTTCCTGTGCGGGGTGCAGCGTGACGGGCTGGCGGGCAGCGGATGTGGCGCCGTCCTTCGGTTGAATCAGCGGGTCTTCGGTCAAATCCTCCACCGTCCACAATGCCATGCCCGCAATCGAATGCGCCAGCCGGATGCAGCTGTTGACCGCGCTGTAATGCAGCTTGCCGCCCCGCGCCTCGCCCAGCACCACGGTGCAGGCGCCGCAGTCGCCTTCGCCGCAGCCTTCCTTGGTGCCGGTGCAGCCCAGGTCCTCGCGCAGCACCTGCAGCAATGTGCGGTCGGGTGGTACATTGCCCAGCGCCACGGGCTGGCCACGGCGCAGAAATTGCAAGGGTGGGGTTGTCATATGAAAAATGCCAATTCGATTCGAGGAGAGCGTCAACAGGTTCGGGCAGGGCAGGGCGCCAGAGTGCACCCGGCATTGGCGCAAGCTTATGACGCCCAGGCAAACATCGCCAGGACTTGCGCAAATATGGATGCCACAACGGTACTTGCCTT
>WOZN01000340.1 GCA_011620245.1 Acidovorax sp. | reverse complement strand
AGGCGGGCGCCGCCACCGTCTCGCCGCCACGGGTGCGCAGCGTGCGGCCGTCCCAGAAGCCCCGCACGCCATCGTATTTCTCGCTGACCCAGTAATCGGCCAGCGGCAGGCCGGGGCGATAGACCTGCGCCAGCAGCAGCGCCGGCGCGTCTGCGGCCAGCGCGGGCATTGTGGGCAGGGCTGCAAGGGCGGCGAGCGCCAGCAGGGCGAGGCAGCCTCTGCGGCGCATGGTGCTATTGATTATGTAGCTGCTAGCGCTTTGCTGGTAAGCGCTAGAAGCCGATTTGACCAAAATATCCGGCAGACGGCATTCAGACCTGGTCGGCGCTCAGGCCCGCCGTCTGGCTGAAGCCGCCGTCCACGTAAGTGATTTCAGCGGTGACGCCCGAAGCCAGGTCGGACAGCAGAAAAGCCGCCACATTGCCCACGTCCTCGATCGTCACGTTGCGGCGCAGGGGCGCGGCTTCGGCCACGCGGCCCAGCAGCTTGCCAAAGTCCTTGATGCCGCTGGCGGCCAGTGTCTTGATGGGGCCGGCGCTGATGCCGTTGGCGCGGATGCTGCGGCCGTCTGCGGTGCGGCCCACGGCTTCGGCCAGGTAGCGCACGCTGGCCTCCAGGCTGGCCTTGGCCAGGCCCATGGTGTTGTAATTGGGGATGCAGCGCAGCGCGCCCAGGTAGCTCAGCGTCAGCAGCGAGGATTTGTCGTTGAGGCAGGGCAGGGCGGCCTTGGCCATGGCCGGGAAGCTGTAGGCGCTGATGTCGTGCGCAATGCGGAAGCCCTCGCGCGAGAGGCCTTCGAGGAAGTTGCCGGCAATCGCTTCACGCGGCGCAAAGCCAATGGCGTGCACAAAGCCGTCAAACTTCGGCCACACCTGGGACAGGTCGGAAAACAGGCGCTCGATCTGCTCGTCGCTGCCCACGTCGCAATCAAAAATCAGCCTGGAGTCGAACTCGGCGGCAAAGTCGGTGATGCGGTCCTTGAAGCGCTCGCCCACGTAGCTGAAAGCCAGCTCGGCACCCTGTTTGTGGCAGGCCCGGGCAATGCCGTAGGCGATGGAGCGGTTGGACAGCACGCCCGTGATGAGCAGCTTTTTGCCGGTCAGAAAACCCATGGTTGTTCTCCTGTGGAATGCGATGTGGAGGGGGTGAACGGCGTGGGCGGCCCGGCTGCGGGGGTATCCCCGCGGTCTGCGCAGAGGCCCCGCCGACGTAGTGCAGAATTGTCGCATGCGGTTTTGGCTGATTTTTTCGCTGTGGATCTGCGCTGTGCCAGCGTGGGCCGCGCATGCGTATGCGCTGTGGGGCGTGCCGCGCTATCCCGCCGGGTTCACGCATTTCAGCTATGTGAACCCCGATGCGCCCAAGGGCGGCGAGCTGCGGCTGGTGAGCAATCTGCGCACCTCCACCTTCGACAAATACAACCCGTTCACCATCAAGGGCAACGCGCCGGCATACCTGTCGGCGCTGATGTTCGACTCGCTGCTGGTGGGCTCCATGGATGAAACCGCCACGGGGTATGGCCTGCTGGCCGAGGATGTGGAGGTGGCGAGCGACGGCCTGTCGGCCACCTTCCGCCTGCGGCCCGAAGCGCGCTTTCACAACGGCAAGCCGGTGCTGGCGCAGGACGTGAAGCACAGCTACGACACGCTGGTGGGGCCCTTCACATCGCCGGCCTACAAGACCACGCTGATCGACGTGGCGGGCGTGGACGTGCTAAACGACCGCACGGTGCGCTACCGCTTCCACAAGCCCAACCGCGAACTGCCGATCACCGTGGGCGGCCTGCCGGTGTTCAGCCGCGACTGGGGCGTGGAGGGCGGCCAGCCCAAGCCCTTCGACCAGGTGGTGATGGACATCCCCATCGGCAGCGGCCCCTACAAGATCGGCCCGGTGCGCTTTGGCAAGGACATCACCTATGTGCGTGACCCGCAGTATTGGGCGCGTGACCTGAACGTGCGCCGGGGCACGGCCAACTTTGACCGCATCACCGTCAAGATTTACAAGGACGCCACCGCGCGGCTCGAAGCGCTCAAGGCCGGCGAGTTCGACCTGATGCGCTTTTTCAGCGCGGGCGACTGGGCGCGGCGCGTGAACGGCAAGAAGTTCAACACCGGCGAACTGGTCAAGGGCGAATTCGCACACAAGCTGCCTACGGGCTTTCAAAGTTATGTGCTCAACACCCGCCGCCCCCAGTTGGCTGACGTGCGCGTGCGTGAGGCCCTGGGGCTGGCAATCGACTTCGAGTGGATGAACCGCCAGCTGTTCTACGGCGCCTACCAGCGCGTGAACGGCTTGTTTGGCAACACCGCCTGCGAGACGCGGGGCATGCCTTCGCCGCAAGAGCTGGCGCTGATGGAGCCGTTTCGCAAAAACATTCCGGCTGCGGCCTTTGGGCCCATGACGGTGCCGCCGCGCACCGATGGCCAATCGTCGCTGCGCGCCAACCTGCGCCGCGCGCAGCAGCTCTTGAAAGAGGCCGGCTGGGAGGTGCGCGATGGCGCCTTGCGCAACGCTCAAGGGCAGGCCATGGTGCTGGAATATTTGGACAGCAACGAGGGCGGCGTGCGCACCGTCACGCCCTGGATGCGCAGCCTCCAAAAACTGGGCATCACGCTGCGCTTTCGCTCGGTGGACTTTGCGCTGTACCAGCAGCGCCTGCAGAAGTTTGACTTCGACATCACCTCCATGGCCTTCCAGGGCACGCACAACCCGGGCCAGGAATTTGCCGACCTGTTTGGCAGCAAGGCGGCAGACACCGAGGATTCGGGCAACTTCGCGGGCGTGAAGAACCCGGCCGTGGACGCCATGATCGCCGCCATGACATCGGCCAAGACCGAGGCGCAACTGCTGCCCGCCTGCCACGCGCTGGAGCGCATCATTGCGCACAGCCACTATCTGCTGCCCCAGTGGGCGGCTGCGACCCATCGCATGGCCTACAACGCCTGGCGGCTGGCCCGGCCAGAGACGGTGCCGCCTTACTCAAGCGGCGAAGGCTGGGTGATCGACACCTGGTGGGCGCGGTAATGTGGCCCCCACGCTCCACCGTTGCACGGGTCGCTGCCCCCCGAGGGGGCTGGCCTTGCTTGGGGCGGCCCGGCGCTGCGGCCGCCATCACCGCCAATGAAGACGAAGGTTGACAGACGATGCTGGCTTACATCCTCAAACGCATCCTGCTCATGCTGCCCACGCTGCTGGGCGTGCTGTTGCTGACCTTTTTGGTGATCCAGTTCGTGCCGGGCGGGCCGGTG
This sequence comes from Acidovorax sp., assembly GCA_011620245.1. GTDB lineage: Bacteria > Pseudomonadota > Gammaproteobacteria > Burkholderiales > Burkholderiaceae_C > Acidovorax. Next base: position 973 of record WOZN01000340.1, on the reverse strand, counting down.
GAGCAGTATTTGGCCGAGGCCAAGGCCGGCGCGGGCGGTGGTGCCGAAGGCGGTGGCCTGGCCTACCGCGGTGCACAGGGTGTGGACCCCAAGCGGCTGGAGCAGATCAAGGCGCTTTACGGCTTTGACAAGCCCGCGCACGAGCGCTTTTTTCAGATGCTGGGCCAGTTTGCGCGCTTCGACCTGGGCAAGAGCTTCTTCCAGAACAAGGACGTGTGGCAACTGGTGGTCGAGAAACTCCCCGTCTCCATCAGCCTCGGGCTGTGGACCTTCTTCATCAGCTACCTGGTGGCCGTGCCGCTGGGCGTGGCCAAGGCGGTGCGCGCGGGCTCGCGCTTTGACTTCGTGACCACGCTGCTCATCCTCGTGGGCTACGCGATTCCGGGTTTCGTGTTGGGCGTGGCGCTGCTGGTCATCTTTGGCGGGCAGCTGCAGTGGTTTCCGCTGCGCGGGCTGACGTCGTCCAACTGGGATGAGCTGTCGTGGGGCGCGCGCATCGTGGATTACCTCTGGCATATCACCTTGCCCATCACCGCGATGGTGCTGGGCAGCTTTGCCGTCACGGCCATGCTGACCAAGAATGCGTTCCTGGAAGAGATCCGCAAACAGTATGTGCTGACGGCGCGCGCCAAGGGATTGAGCGAGCGCCAGGTGCTCTGGAAACATGTGTTCCGCAACGCGCTCATCCCCATCATCACGGGCTTTCCGGCGGCGTTCATCGGCGCATTTTTTGCGGGCTCGCTGCTGATCGAGACGCTGTTCTCGCTCGACGGCCTGGGCCTGCTGAGCTATGAAAGCGTGATCCGGCGCGACTACCCGGTGGTGCTGGGCACGCTGTACCTGTTCACGCTGATCGGCCTGGTGACCAAGCTGGTCAGCGATCTTTGCTATGTGTGGGTGGACCCGCGCGTGAAGTTTGATTGAACCTAAAAACGGCAGTTGACCGCTTTGTATCCCTTGACAAGCCGCATGA
>WOZN01000184.1 GCA_011620245.1 Acidovorax sp. | reverse complement strand
TTACACATTGTCGGCGATGTTGAAGGTGGGGCGCACACCCACGTCCTGGTAGTGCGCCTTCAGCCAGTCCTGGCCCGCAGTGCGCCCCAGCTCGAACAGCTTGCGCACAAAAGCCATGTCCGCGCGCGCCTTGCTGTCTGCGCCAAAGGGGGCCAGAACCGCACCGCCGTCAATGCGGTGCATGCGCACATTCTTGTAGCGGCGCGCATCGAGTTTGCCCTCGGCCAGCAGGCGCCGCACGAACTCGATGGCACGCAATTCGGCCAGCAGGCTGGCATTGAAGGTGATCTCGTTCATGCGCCCGATGATTTCGGGGGCCGTGTCGGGCAGTTTGTGGTGCTCGGTCGGGTTGATCTGCACCAGCAGGATATCGGTGGTGTCGGTCTGGTAGATCAGCGGGTGCAGCGCGGGATTGCCGGAATAGCCCCCATCCCAGTAGCGTTCGCCGTCGATCTCCACGGCCTTGAACAGCAGCGGCAGGCAGGCCGACGCCATCACGGCATCGGCACTGAGCCGTGCGCCCGAGAAGATCTCGCCGCGCCCGGTGCGCACATTGGTGGCGCACACAAAAACCCTGGGGCCCCAGGCGGCTTTGGCGGCACGCAGCAATTCAAAATCCACCTCGCGCTCGAGCAGCCGGCGCAGCGGATTGATGTCGAGCGGATTGGTCTGGTAGGGCGAGAACCACCGGTTCATCATGCCCAGCACCGGATTGGCGCCCGCCAGGGGCGTGCCCCCCATCATCAGGCTGCCCAGCGTTCCCACGCCTTCCCACAGCCGCGCCAGCGCGGCGCGGGCCAGTTCGCAGCCGGCGGCATGGGCTTCTTTCGGGTCTTTGTGCTGCTGCGCGGCCTGGGCAAAACCGTGCGCCATCGTCACCGCGTTCATGGCGCCAGCGCTGGTGCCGCTGATGCCATCGAGCAACAGGCGCCCGTCTTCCAGCAGCGCATCCAGCACGCCCCAGGTCAACGCGCCATGCGATCCGCCCCCTTGCAGCGCCAGATTGATGGGCGGCAGAATGTCCCGCTCAGCCATTGATGGCCTGGTTCTTGTTCATGGTGACCATGCCAAGCACGATGCGGTACAGGAACCAGATCGAGATCAGTCCCCAGGCCACCCAGCCGGGGAAGAAAAACAGCAGCCACAGCGGCGCGGTGACGATGTAAAGCACCCCGGCCCAGAGTACGGTGCGGATGCGCCACGCAAAATGGCTGGCCTGCCAGGTGCCCGCGCTCTCGTCCTGCTTCACCAGATCAATGACGAGCGCGATGATGAGCAGGGCAGCGCCGGGCTGCGCGCCCGGAATGACCGCCCCCACGGCCACGATCAGGTGCAGCACATAGCTGACCCAGCCCCAGGCCTTGAGGCCCTCGGCCTTTTCATCGTTGGTCTGCACATCGATGATGTCGTTCATGGAAATTTCTCCTGGGCAGCACGCGCAACAGCCTTGCGCAAGGCTTTTTCCTCGATGCCACTGGTGCCCTCACGGCGCTCCAGTTCGGTCAGCACATCGGCGGGCGTGAGGCCATAGTGGGCCAGCGCGATCATGGTGTGAAACCACAGGTCGGCCACCTCATAAACGATTTTTGCCTTGTCAGCGCCATGGTCCACGTCCTTGGCGGCCATGACCACCTCGGTGGCCTCTTCGCCGATCTTTTTCAAAAATGCGTCCGGTCCCTTGTGCAGCAGGCGTGCAACGTAGCTCTTTTCGGGGTCGCCGCCATGGGCGGGCTTGCGGCTTTCGATGACGGCGGCAAGGCGCGCCAATGCGTCCTGCGAGACAGGCGCGAGGGAATCGTTGGAACTCATGGTCTTATTTATAGATGGATTCGGGGTCTTTCAAGACCGGCTCGACCGCCTGCCAGGCGCCGCCCCTGAGCACGCTGAAAAAACAGCTGTGGCGCCCCGTGTGGCAGGCAATGCCGGGCTCGTGACCGAGTTGCGTGACCTTGAGCAGCACCACGTCGTTGTCGCAATCGAGGCGGATCTCGTGCACCGTCTGCACATGGCCCGATTCCTCGCCCTTGAACCACAGCTTCTTGCGCGAGCGGCTGAAGTACACGGCGCGGCCGAGTTCGGCGGTCTTTGCCAGGGCTTCACGGTTCATCCAGGCAAACATCAGCACGTCGCCCGTGCCCTGCTCTTGCGCAATCACGGGCACCAGGCCCTGCGCATCCCATTTCACTTCGTTGAGCCAGTTCATGGGCAGGATTGTCGGTGATTTGGGTGGCGGCGCAGGGCACCACCTCGGACTTGAAGCCTTTTCGGGCTCTAGCCCTTATGCATAAAGCGCGAACAGCTATCAAATAATGAGCAAATGACGATCACAGCCGCACCGGAATCCCGCGCTCGGCCATATGCTGCTTGGCCTGCCCGATCGTGAATTCGCCGTAATGGAAGATGCTGGCGGCCAGCACCGCGTCGGCGCCGCCGATCTGGATGCCGTCTGCCAGGTGATCGAGGTTGCCCACGCCCCCCGAGGCGATCACGGGCACGCTGACAGCGTCGCTCACGGCGCGCGTGAGGGCCAGGTCGAAGCCCGCCCTGGTGCCATCGCGGTCCATGCTGGTCAGCAGGATTTCGCCCGCGCCGCGCCGCGCCATCTCGATGGCCCAGGCCACGGCATCCAGGCCGGTGTTCTTGCGCCCGCCATGGCTGTACACATCCCAGCCGGGGCCCGCGGCCCGGCCATCGGGCCCCGTGCGCCGTGCATCCTCTTCGGAGCGGCGCTTGGCATCAATGGCCACCACGATGCATTGCGCGCCGTATTTGGCGGACGCGGCACTGATCACGTCGGGGTTGGCAATGGCGGCCGAGTTGAAGCTGGTCTTGTCGGCCCCCGCATTGAGCAGGCGGCGCACGTCCTCCATGGTGCGCACACCGCCACCCACAGTGAGCGGAATGAACACCTGGCTGGCCACGGCCTCGATGATGTGCAGGATCAGGTCGCGCCCGTCGCTGGTGGCGGTGATGTCCAGAAAGGTGAGTTCGTCTGCGCCCTGGGCGTTGTAGCGCGCGGCGATCTCGACCGGGTCGCCCGCATCGCGCAGTTCGACAAAGTTGACGCCCTTGACGACCCGACCATCGGTCACGTCAAGGCAGGGAATGATGCGTTTGGCAAGCATGGAAGGAAAGCTCTATCGGCAAGGCTGGCTGGGGGCGACAAGATACCACGCAGCGCACCGCCATTGCCGCGCCGCCCTCACGCCAGCGTGCTCGCCAGCGTGCGCGCCACGCCGTTTTGCCAGCGCCAGACATCCGTGCACATGCGCTCCACCCCGTGGCGGGCGCGCCAGCCCAGCAGCTGCTGGGCCAGCGCCGGGTCTGCCCAGCACTGCGCCACGTCGCCCGGCCGCCGCGCCACCACCTGGTAGGGCACGGCCCGGCCGCTGGCCTGCTCGAAGCCACGCACCATCTCCAGCACCGACACCGGCCGCCCCGTGCCCAGGTTCACGGTGAGCAGCCCGGCATGTTCGCGCAGATAACGCAGGGCGGCCACATGGCCATCGGCCAGGTCGCACACATGGATGTAGTCGCGCACGCCCGTGCCATCGGGCGTGGGGTAATCGTTGCCGTACACGCTCAAGGCGGCGCGCTGCCCCGCCGCCACCTGCGCCACATACGGCATCAGGTTGCCCGGCTCGCCCTGCGGGTCTTCGCCGATGAGCCCGCTCTCGTGCGCGCCCACGGGGTTGAAGTAGCGCAGCCGCGCAATGCGCCAATCGCCTGGCTGGGCCCGGTCCACATCCGCCAGCACCTGCTCCATCATGAGCTTGCTCCAGCCGTAGGGGTTGGTGGCAGAAAGGGGGAAATCCTCGCGGATCGGCACCGACGCGGGCTCGCCATACACCGTGGCCGACGATGAGAACACCAGCGTGCGCACGCCCGCCACCTGCATGGCGCGCAGCAATGTCACCGTGCCAGAAACGTTGTTGTCGTAATAACGCAACGGCTCGCGCACCGACTCACCCACGGCCTTGAGCGCGGCAAAGTGGATCACGCCATTGATGGGATGCTGCGCAAACACGCGCGCGAGCAAATCTGCATCGCGCACATCGCCCTCGATGCACAACGGCTGCGCGCCCGTGATGCGCCCCAGGCGCTCCAGCACGGAGCGGCGGCTGTTGCCGAAGTTGTCAAGAATCAGGTACGGGATACCCGCCTGGGCCAGGGCCGCGCAGGTATGGGAGCCGATGAAGCCGGCGCCACCAGTGACAAGAATCATA
>WOZN01000274.1 GCA_011620245.1 Acidovorax sp. | reverse complement strand
AAAGTGAGGCAACTACCGGTGGTCAACTGGGTTGGGAGGCACAAATGAGAAGCCACCTAATCAAGAAGTCCTTATACAGTCCATCCCTTGCGCAGCCGGGCCACCAAGGTCACACCCGCCAGCACCAGCCCACCGGCCACAATGCCGATCACGGCGTTCAGCAGGCTGGGAACCAGCACCGCCCACAGGCCGCCGGCTGGCCACAGGGCTGCTGCCGCGCCCACGCCTTCCACGGCATGGGCCACCACGGGCACCCCATGCACCAGGATGCCGCCGCCCACCAGAAACATCGCCGCCGTGCCTGCCACCGAAAGTGCCTTCATCAGCCAGGGCGCGGCGCGCACAATGCCGGCACCCAGCGCACGGGCCGCTGCGCCGGGCCTCTGGTTGAGCCACAGCCCCAGGTCATCGAGCTTGACGATGCCCGCCACCAGGCCGTAGACACCCATCGTCATGACCAGCGCAACGCCGGCAAGCACCGCCACCTGCTGCACAAAGGGCGCGCCCGCCACCGTGCCCAGGGTGATGGCGATGATTTCCGTCGACAGGATGAAATCGGTGCGAACGGCCCCCTTGATCTTGTCCTTTTCGAAAGCCACCAGGTCCACGGCCGGATTGGCGTTGGCCTGGACATGGCTTTCGTGCGCGGCCTCGTCCTGGTGGGGGTTGTGCAAAAACCTGTGCACCAGCTTCTCAAACCCCTCGAAGCACAGAAAAGCGCCGCCCACCATGAGCAGCGGCGTCACCGCCCAGGGTGCAAAGGCACTGACCAGCAGTGCCAGCGGCACCAAAATGGCCTTGTTCACCAGCGAGCCCCTGGCCACGGCCCAGACCACCGGAATCTCGCGGTCGGCACGCACGCCCGTGACCTGCTGGGCATTGAGCGCCAGATCGTCACCCAGCACGCCCGCCGTCTTTTGCGCCGCCACCTTGGTCATGACCGAGACGTCATCGGCCATGGCAACGCTTTTCTTGGCAGCCACCTTGGTCATGAGGGCCACATCGTCGAGGATGGTCGCAATGTCGTCCAACAGTGCGAGAAGGCTGCCAGCGGCCATGGAAATTCCTTGTCAAAGCAGGTAAGGGCTCGCAAATCCGGCCGTCAAAATGCACAACTTATTACTTTACGAGCCCTAAGAACGGGCGGGAGCGGGTCAAGGGCAGCGGTCAGATCCGCTGCGTGGCGTGCACTATAGCAACGCACCGTGGCAGCCAATGCAGCCCGCTGTCCCATGTCCCGCCAACTGGTCGGGACACCGTGAGCGCCCGAGCAACCGCCGGGAAGCGCATACTTGGCGGCTCACCCACCACTTCGGGGTCCCCTGAAATGGGCTTCGCGCCCCGCCATGCCAGGCTATCTCACCAAACAGGAAAGCGTCCCGATTGCGGGCGTGGACAACCTGCTGATCCGTTCGCTGCGCGATCGCCAGCAATTTTTTGACCCTCTGGGCACGGCAGAACGCCTGGGCATCTCGTCTGCAGCCTGGCCTTTGTTTGGCCTGTTGTGGCCCTCGGGGGCCCAACTGGCGGCGCGCATGGCCCTTCGCCCCTTGCGCACGAACGAGCGGATTCTGGAGATCGGCTGCGGCCTGGGGCTGGCCAGCCTGGTGTGTCACCGGCGCGGCATCGATGTGACGGCCAGCGACTGCCACCCGCTGGCCAATCCCTTCTTGCTGGAAAACCTGCGGCTCAACGCCCTGCCCCCCATGAAATACCGCACGGGCCAATGGGGCACGCCCACCGCGACAGAAGACGAGGAGCCGCCAGAGGCAAGCGCCGTGCAGGGGCAGTTTGATCTGATCATGGGCAGCGATGTGCTGTATGAACGCGATGCGCGGGCCACGCTGGCGAGTTTCATCGATCGCCACGCGGGCGCGGGTGCGGAGATCTGGATCGTGGACCCCAACCGCGGCAACCGCTCGGCATTCCACAAGCAGATGGCAGCCCACGGCTTCGGGGTGGTAGAGGAGCGGCTGGATCACCCGACCTGCGGCGATCTGCCGGCCTACAAGGGGCGCCTGCTGGTGTACCAGCGCAAGCGTTGTGATGCACCCCCTGAGTCGCCTTCGGCGCCTTTCCCCCTGAGATCGTGAACATGTTCTGAAGCTGGACGACGCCCTTGCTGCGGAGCGGCCTTTGCTCGGCGTTCCTTGCTCGGCGTCCCTGGCATGCGCCGCGCCAGCTGCATGGGCTGCACGTGGCGCGCAGTGCAAGGTATTACGGCAATGGCGGAGCCGGCGCCCCAAAAGCGAAAAGGCCAGGCCACAAGAGCCCAGCCTTTTCGCATTGCACTGGCGGCGCAGACGGGCCGGTCAGAAAACGATCATCCTAGAAACGGCGGTTGGATGCGCCTGCCGGTGCCGTGATCGGGGTGCCAGGCAAGGCGCGACGACGCGGCGGGCTACTGCCCGCAAGGAGGAGCAACGCCGCATGGCGCCCCGAGCGCGGTGCTGGCAGGTGCATAGCGCTCTCATCCACCAGGTGAGCGCCATCGAAGCCATCCAGCGTTGATTTCATGCGGCCTGGCAAAGGACGCAAAGCGGTCAACTGCTGTTTCTAGGATCATCCCACCCACTTGCGGGCATTGCGCCAGATGCGCATCCAGGGGCTCAGGGCGCTCGGGTCACCGCTGGTCCAGCTCATCTGCACGTTGCGGAACACGCGCTCGGGATGCGGCATCATGGCCGTAAAGCGCCCGTCGGCCGTGGTCACCGCCGTGAGGCCCCCGGCGCTGCCGTTGGGATTGAACGGATACTGCTCGGTGGCCGCGCCATGGTTGTCCACGAAACGCATGGCCGCAATGGCCTGCGCCGCATTGCCACGGTATTTGAAGTTGGCGTAGCCTTCGCCATGCGCCACGGCAATCGGCAGGCGGCTGCCGGCCATGCCTTGCAGGAACAGACTGGGCGATTCGAGCAATTCCACCATCGACAGGCGGGCCTCGAAGCGCTCGCTCTGGTTGGTGGTGAAGCGCGGCCAGTCTTGTGCGCCGGGGATGATGTCGGCCAGCTCGGCAAACATCTGGCACCCGTTGCACACGCCCAGGCCAAACGTGTCCGTGCGGCCAAAGAAGCCCTGGAACTGCGCGGCCAGCACCGGGTTGAAAGTAATGCTGCGCGCCCAGCCGATGCCCGCGCCCAGCGTGTCGCCGTAGCTGAAGCCGCCGCAGGCCACCACGCCCTGGAAGTCTTCAAGCCTGGCGCGGCCGGTCTGCAGGTCGGTCATGTGCACGTCGAACGCCTCGAAACCCGCTTCGGTGAAGGCGTAGGCCATTTCCACATGCGAGTTCACGCCCTGCTCGCGCAGGATGGCGACCTTGGGGCGCGAGAGGTTCAGGAACGGCGCGGCCACGTTATCCAACGCATCGAACGTGAGATGCACATGCATGCCGGGGTCGGTGGGCTCGCCCGCTGCAGCGTGCTCGGCATCGGCGTTGGCAGGGTTGTCGCGCTGCTGGCAGATCTTCCAGCTCACGGCGTCCCAGACCTGGTGCAGGTCGGCCAGCGGGGCTCTGAACACGGCCTTGGCATCGCGCCAGACCTGCAGTTCGCCCTTGCCGGCTTCGATGCCGGACGATGCAGGGCGCGTCTTGCCGATGAAGTGGCTGAACTTCGACAGGCCATGCGCGCGCAAGGTCTGCATCACCTCGTTGCGCTCTGCCGTGCGCACTTGCAGCACCACGCCCAATTCTTCATTGAACAGGGCCTTGAGCGTGAGTTCTTCGCGGCGCGCGCTGACCTGCTGCGCCCAGTTCTTCGCGTCGCCGGTTTCCATGCGGCTGTCGCTGATGCCGTCGCCCTCGGTCACCAGCATGTCCACGTTCAGGGCCACGCCCACATGGCCGGCAAAGGCCATTTCGGCCACTGCTGCCAGCAGACCACCATCACTGCGGTCATGGTAGGCCAGGATCTGGCCCTTGGCGCGCAATGCGTTCACGGCGTTGACGAGATAGACCAGGTCTTGCGGGTCGTCAAGGTCTGGCGCCACATCACCACTCTGGTCGAGTGTCTGGCCCAGGATGCTGCCGCCCATGCGGCTCTGGCCCTTGCCCAGGTCCACCAGCACCAGCGTGGTGTCGTCTTCCGTGGCGTTGAGCTGCGGCGTGAGCGTGCCGCGCACATCGGCCAGCGAGGCAAAGGCGCTCACGATCAGGCTCACAGGCGAGGTGACCTTTTTCTTGTCGCCACCCTCATGCCACTGCGTGCGCATCGACAGGCTGTCTTTGCCCAC
>WOZN01000313.1 GCA_011620245.1 Acidovorax sp. | reverse complement strand
GGAAGAACAGCGCGAAGCCGAAGGGCGGGTGCATGAACGAGGTCTGCATGTTCACCGCCAGCAGCACGCCGAACCAGATCAGGTCGATGCCCAGCTTGTTGGCCACGGGCGCCAGCAGGGGCACCACGATGAACGACAGCTCGAAGTAATCGAGGAAGAACGCCAGGAAGAACACCATCACGTTCACTGCGATCAAAAAGCCCACCTGGCCTCCGGGCAGCGTGGTCAGGAGATGCTCCACCCAGATGGGGCCATCAGCGGCCTGGAACACCAGGCTGAACGTGGTGGCGCCAATCAGGATGAACATCACGAAGCTCGACAGCTTGGTGGTGGAGGTCAGGGCCTGCTTGAGCAGTTTCATGTCCAGGCGCTTGCGGCTCCAGCCCATGATCAAGGCGCCCATGGCACCCATGGCGCCGCCTTCGGTGGGGGTGGCAATGCCCAGAAAGATCGTGCCCAGCACCAGAAAGATCAGCAGCAGGGGCGGGATCAGCACAAAGGTCACGCGTTCGGCCAGGCGTGAAAGCAAGCCCAGCTTGAAGCCCTTGTTGAGCAGTGCAATGACCAGCGCCACGGCCGTGCCGCCGCACATGGCCACAACCACTTTTTCATCGGTGGGCACGGACGTGACCAGTTCACCCTGCCACCAGGTATGCACATCGGCCATGTGGCGCGCCAAAAAGATCGACACGGTGGCAGACAGCGCGGCCAGAACGGTCAGCGAGGTGTAGCCGCCGCTGCCATTGGGCTCGCGGTAGCTGCGGGCCTCTGGCGGCAGGGCAGGCACCTGTTGGGGCTTGAACAGGGCCAGGAACACCACATACAGCACATACATGCCCATCAGCATGAAGCCGGGGGTGAAGGCACCCTTGTACATGTCGCCCACGCTCTTGCCCAGCTGGTCGGCCATCAGGATCAGCACCAGCGATGGGGGAATGATCTGGGCCAGCGTGCCGGACGCCGCAATCACCCCGCTGGTCAGCCGGCGGTCATAGCCGTAGCGCAGCATGATGGGCAGCGAGATCAGGCCCATGGAGATCACCGATGCCGCCACCACGCCGGTGGTCGCCGCGAGCAGGGCGCCCACAAAGATCGCGGCCAGTGCCAGGCCGCCGCGCAGGGGGCCAAAGACCTGGCCCACGGTGTCGAGCAAATCCTCGGCCATGCCGCTGCGCTCAAGTATCAAACCCATGAGCGTGAAGAACGGAACCGCCAGCAAGGTGTCGTTGGCCATGATGCCAATGAGGCGCTGGGGCAGCCAGGCCAGTACCGAACTGGGGAAGATGCCCATCTCGATACCCACGAAGCCGAAGAACAGCCCGCAGGCGCCGAGGCTGAACGCCACCGGAAAACCCAGCAGCAGGAACAGGATCAGCCCCGCAAACATGAAGGGGGCGAAATTGGTCGCAAAGAATTCCATGATGAAGATGCTCCGGGGGGCTCAGCGTGCGGGATTGGGGGAATTGCCCGCGGCACCGGCAGCACCGGCAGCACCGGCGGCAGCAGCAGCTTCTTGTTGCTGGCGCAGGATTTCGATCAGCTCTTCTTCGGAAGATTTGTCGACGAGGCGCCCCATGGGGTCGGGGCCCTGTCCACTCAGGAATGCAATGCGCTTGATCAACTCGGACCAGCCTTGCAGCATCAGCAGTGTGAAACCGACGGGCAGAGCCGCCCACACGGGCCAGCGGATCAGACCACCGGGGTTGCCCGACATTTCGCCGCTCTGGTACATCTGCACGACCAGAGGCCAGCTCAGATAAAGCACCACGATGCACAGCGGCGTGAGAAAGAGCGCAAAGCCCACGATGTCGATCCACACCTGCACGCGCTTGGGTAACCGGCTGTTGAGCACGTCAATGCGCACATGCTCGCGGTGCAGCAGCGTGAACCCGGCTGCCACCAGGAAAGACCAGGCAAACAGGTACCACTGTGCTTCCAGGAAGGCGTTGGAACTGACCCCGAAAATCTTGCGTACCAGCGCGTTGATGGCGCTCACGGCGGTGGACGCGAAAATCAGCCAGATGATGTATTTGCCTACAAAGGAGTTGAGTCCGTCGACGGCGCGTGAAAATTTGAGCAAAGCCTGCATGGTGTTCTCCAATAGGAAGGCTGGATGTGCTGGATGCTGGTGGCAATGCCGAGTAACCGCAACCTGCAAAATCTGTGACAAATATGCGATTTTACCGGGCAGCGCAGGTGGATTCTGACAGCATCGTGGCAGCGCTTTCCCCTTTGCTGGTAATAATCTTTTAGCTATAAAAAGAGTAGCTATAAGGGTTTCTTCCTGGTCGCCGAAGGCGCCTTGCGCCGCGCAAATCGCCACCACGGCAGCACCGTGCTCATGGCCAGCACTTCGCCGCAGTGCAAGGGTGTGTAGCCCGGCAATGCCTGCATGTGCGCCAGCCACTCGGGTGTTTGCAGCAAGGTGCGCAATGCTCTTGTGGCGGGCTGGTCCAGCGTGGATTTGAGGCAGGCGAGGTGGTAGCGCTCATGCACCAGGGGCACAAAATCCAGCCCCCGGGCATGGGCCGCCAGCGCAATCCCCATGCCCACATCGGCCGCGCCGGCCGCCACGGCCTGTGCCACGGCGCCGTGCGAAGGCTCGGTCACCTCGTAGCCGGTGATGTCTTCGGGGGTGAGCCCGGCCATTGCCAGCAGGTCGCCCAGCAGCACGCGGGTGCCGGTGCCCAGCGGCCGGTTCACAAACCGGGCGCCGGTGCGCGCCACGTCGGCCAGCGTGTGCAGAGCCAAAGGATTGCCGCGCGCAACGATCAGCCCCTGGGTGCGCCGCGCAAAGCCAATGATCTTGTGCCGCCCCGGTTGCAGCAGGGGGCGGTAGGTGCGTGCCGCCAGCGAATCGGCAGCGGGGTCTTCGAGCGTGTGAAACCCTGCCAGCGTGCACCGGCCCTCGTTCAGTGCGCGGATGGCATCCACACTGCCGGTAAAGCGGATGTCCAGGTGCAGTGCACCGCCATCGCCGGACGTGGCGGCATAGGCGCGCAGCGCGCCCAGGGCATCGTCGTGGCTGGCATACATGGTGAGCACATGGGTGCTGTCGTCAAACGCCACGGCAAAGGCGCGCTCCAGATCTGCATGCAGGGCCGCGATCTGCGGTGCCAGGCGCGCCTGGGCCTGGCGCTCGGCCCACAGCAGCTTGGTGCCGAACTCGCTCAGTTGGGCCGGCTGGCCTTTGCCCCAGGTGACGAGTTCGCCACCGAGCTGGTCTTCCCACCGCTTGAGGGCGCCCCATACATGGCGGTAGGACAGCCCCAGCGCGCGCGCGGCGGCCGAGATAGAGCCCTGCTGTGCCACCGCCTGCAGTATCTCGGGCAGCGGGTTGTGGATCAGGGCGTCGCCGGCATTACGGCTGAGCGTGTAGTGAAGTTGGACCCTATGCACAGGTGTTCATATCGCTGGATATTGATTCGGTGCATACGATAGTCGAATCCATGTCCACTCTCTCAGAAAGCGCCATCACGGCGCTGCATCTCACGGTTTCGGCCGACCCCGCCCTGTGGACCATCGTGGGCCGCTCTCTGTCTGTCAGCGGCACGGCCTGCCTGCTGGCCTGCGGTGGCGGCGTGGTGCTGGGCGCGTGGCTGGGCGTGGCGCGGTTTGCGGGCCGGGGCGCCGTGCTGGCCTGGCTCAACACCATGCTGGCCGTGCCCTCTGTGGTGGTCGGGCTGGTGGTTTATCTGCTGCTGTCGCGCAGCGGCCCCCTGGGCGCCATGGGATGGCTTTTCACGTTCAAGGCGATGGTGATCGCCCAGACCCTGCTGGTGCTGCCGGTCGTCACGGCCCTGACCTGCCAGTTGGTGACCGATGCCGAGCGCGGCCATGGCGAGCAGTTGCAATCGCTCGGCGCAGGCCCCGTGATGCGCAGCCTGCTGCTGGCCTGGGACGAGCGCTATGCCCTGCTGACGGTGCTGATCGCATCGTTCGGGCGCGCCATTTCCGAGGTGGGCGCCGTGATGATCGTGGGCGGCAACATCGACGGCTTCACGCGCGTGATGACCACCGCCATCGCCCTCGAAACCAGCAAGGGCGATCTGCCGCTGGCACTGGCCCTGGGCCTGGTGCTGCTGGCGGTGGTGCTGGCGCTGAATGTGCTGATTGCCTTGCTGCGGCGCTGGCGCGAAGGCGTGGATGGCAGCTCGCAGGGCGCCCTGCCCGGAGTGTTGGCATGAGCGCAGCGCCGAACCGCTTCAAGCAAGCTCGCACCGCAGTGCGCAGCACGGAGGTTTCCCAGTGAGCGCAGCGCCG
>WOZN01000283.1 GCA_011620245.1 Acidovorax sp. | reverse complement strand
CTTGCCCTGCGCCCAAACGCATCGCTTTGATTTGTGCCGCCAAGCATCGAACACTGCACCAGCCAGCGCGACCAACGCCGCAACCGACACGAACACCAAGAGGAAAACACCATGAGCACGATGGAACGAATTCTTCGCCTGATGGCGGAGAAAAAAGCCTCCGACGTCTATCTGTCGGCCAACGCCCCGGCGCTGATCAAGATCAACGGCGAATGTGTGCCGATCAACAACCAGATCCTGCCGCCCGACGCGCCGCGCAACCTGCTGTCAGAAATTGTTCCCCCGGACCGCATCGAAGAGCTGGAAGAAACCGGCGAGCTCAACATGGGCGTTCCCCTGACCGGTGTGGGCCGGTTCCGTATCAGCGCCATGCGCCAGCGTGGCAGCTATGCGGTGGTGATCCGCTTCATCACACAAAACATCCCGCAGCTCTCCACGCTGAACCTGCCCCCCGTGCTCAGCGAGCTGATCATGGAAAAACGCGGCCTGATCCTGGTGGTGGGCGCCACGGGTTCGGGCAAGAGCACCACGCTGGCATCGATGATCGACAGCCGCAACGACGAACTCACCGGGCATATCCTCACGATCGAGGACCCGATCGAATACCAGTTCAAGAGCAAGAAGTCGATCGTGAACCAGCGCGAGATCGGCAGTGATACCCAGTCACTGCAAACCGCGCTCAAGAACGCGCTGCGCCAGGCCCCTGACGTGATCCTGATCGGCGAAATCCGCGACCGCGAAACCATGTCGGCCGCCATTGCCTATGCACAGTCGGGCCACCTGTGCCTGGCCACGCTGCACGGCAACAACAGCTACCACGCACTCAACCGCATCCTGAGCTTCTACCCCGTCGAGGTGCGTCCGACCATGCTGGGCGACCTGGCATCGGCGCTCAAGGCGGTGGTATCCCAGCGCCTGGTGCGCACGGTGCAAGGAGGCCGCGTGCCCGCTGTGGAAATCATGCTCAACACCAAGCTGGTTTCCGATCTGGTCGAAAAAGGCGATTTCTCGGGCGTGAAGGAGGCCATGGAGAAATCCATGGCCGAGGGCTCACAGACCTTTGAGGAGGCCCTGGCCCACCACATCAAGGAAGGCAAGATCGACCGCAAGGAAGGCCTGGCCCACGCCGACTCGCCCACCAACCTCATGTGGCGCCTGCAAAACGACTTCGCCCTGGCTGCCAACGCGGCCAAGGCACAAAAAGAGGCGCGGGACACACCCGACGACCAACCTTCCTTTACCGAAATCGTGCTGGACGTCAAAGCCGCCTGACCCGGTTTTACCTGAACTTTCCGATGTCCCGCACCCTGCACCTGGCCGAACAGCTCATTTCCCTGCCCTCCCTCACGCCGGAGGACGCAGGCTGCCTCGACCTGCTGGCGGCACGCCTGGCCCCGCTGGGTTTTGTCTGTGAACGCCTGGACAGCGGTCCCGACACCTTCCGCGTCAGCAATTTATGGGCAAAACGGCCTGCAGCGCTTGCGCCACAAGCGCAGCAAGCTACAAAAACAATAGTATTTGCCGGGCACACCGATGTGGTGCCCACCGGCCCGCTGGCACAGTGGAGCAGCCACCCGTTCACGCCCACGCACAGGGACGGCAAACTTTTTGGCCGCGGCGCCAGCGACATGAAAACCTCCATCGCCGCCTTCGTCGTGGCGGTGCAAGAGTTTCTGGCCGCCCACCCTGATCCTCAGATCTCGATTGCCTTTTTGCTGACCAGCGACGAGGAAGGCCCCTCGGTCGATGGCACCAAAGTGGTGGTGGAGCGGCTCAAGGCGCGCGGCGAGCCGCTGGACTACTGCATCGTGGGCGAGCCCACTTCGGTCGAAAAGACGGGTGACATGATCAAGAACGGCCGGCGCGGCACGCTCAGCGGCAAGCTCACCGTGCGCGGCATCCAGGGCCACATCGCCTATCCGCAACTGGCACGCAACCCCATCCACCAGGCCTTGCCGGCGCTGGCTGAAATGGCCGCCACCGAGTGGGACAAGGGCAATGCCTTCTTTCCGCCCACCAGCTGGCAGATCAGCAACATGCACGGCGGCACCGGCGCCACCAACGTGATCCCGGGCGAGGTGGTGGTGGACTTCAATTTCCGCTTCTCCACCGAATCCACCGCCGAAAAGCTCAAGCAGCGTGTGTACAGCCTGCTGGACCGCTACTGCCTCGAATACGACCTGCAGTGGACGCTGGGCGGCCAGCCCTTCCTGACCACCCCGGGCGAGCTCGTCACGGCCGTGCAGCAGGCCATCCTGGCCGAAACCGGCATGACCACCGAGCTGTCCACCACCGGCGGCACCAGCGATGGCCGCTTCATCGCGCAGATCTGTCCGCAGGTGATTGAACTGGGCCCGCCCAACGCCACCATCCACAAGATTGACGAGCATGTGGTGGTGGCCGACATCGAGCCGCTCAAGAACATCTACCGCCGCACCCTCGAAAACCTGAACCAGCTGGCCGGCATGGCGCCATCGGCCCCGCTGCCTGCCACACAGGCGGCCGCGGCATGACCAGCACTGCCAGCGCCCTGCCCGCCCTGCAAGGCGGCACCGTGGCCGCGCTGGTGCAGTCCGGCGCCGATCTGCTCACAGCCGCTGGCGTTTCCTTCGGGCATGGCACCACCAATGCCCATGACGAAGCCGCCTGGCTGGTGCTGTGGCGCCTGGGCCTGCCGCTGGACAGCGATCTGGGCGATGGCCCCGAATCCATGGCAAATCGGCCTGTAACGCCCGATGAGCTTGCGCAGGTAGCTACACTTTTTGAAGAACGCATCCGCACCCGCAAACCCGCCGCCTACCTCACCCGCGAGGCCTGGCTGCAAGGCGTGCCGTTCTACGTGGACGAGCGCGCCATCGTGCCGCGCAGTCTCATCGCCGAGTTGCTGGCCGATGGCAGCATCGATGATTTTCTGGGCGAGCACACGCGCCGCGTGCTCGACCTGTGCACCGGCAACGGCAGCCTGGCCGTGCTGGCCGCCATGGCCTGGCCCGACATCGAAGTCACGGGTGCCGACATCTCGCCCGATGCGCTGGCCGTTGCCCGCATCAATGTGGACCGGCATGGCTTGCAAGACCGCATCACGCTGCAGTTGTCGGATGGCCTGGCCCAACTGCCCGGGCCCTGGGACCTGATCCTGTGCAACCCCCCCTATGTCAACGCGGCCAGCATGGCGCAACTGCCCGCCGAATACCGGGCAGAACCCGCCCTCGCGCTGGCGGGCGGTGCCGATGGCATGGACTTCATTCGCCAGTTGCTCCAGGACGCCCCCTCCCGCATGAGCGAAAATGCGGTGCTCGTTCTCGAAATCGGCAACGAACGCTCCCATTTTGAAGCTGCCTTCGGGCAGCTGCCCGTGTACTGGATAGATACCAGCGCGGGCGAAGACCAGGTGCTTGTGGCCACACGCCAGGCCCTGGTTGCATTTTTCTCTTCCTGATGATCACTCTTAAAAATGTCACCTTGCGCCGCGGCGCCAAGGTGCTGCTCAATGGCGTCAACGCCACCATCAACCCCGGCGAAAAGGTCGGGCTGGTGGGGCGCAACGGCGCTGGCAAATCAAGCCTGTTTGCCCTGCTCAATGGATCTTTGCACGAAGACGGTGGCGATTGCCATATCCCCCCGCAGTGGCGCATGGCGCAGGTGGCGCAGAACATGCCCGAAACCGACGAACCCGCCACCGCTTTCGTGGTGGCTGGCGACACCCGCCTGGCCGAGCTGCACGTCGCGCTGGCGCAGGCTGAAGCCGCAGACGACGGCATGGCCATCGCCCACGCCTACACCGACCTGGCCGATGCGGGTGACCACGACGCCGTGCCGCGCGCCCAGGCCCTCATCCTGGGCCTGGGCTTCAAGGTGTCCGAGCTGGACAAGCCCGTCAACAGCTTCTCGGGCGGCTGGCGCATGCGCCTGCAGCTGGCCCGCGCGCTGATGTGCCCGTCGGATCTGCTGCTACTCGACGAGCCCACCAACCACCTGGACCTCGATGCCCTGGTCTGGCTGGAAGCCTGGCTCAAGCGTTATGAAGGCACGATGATCGTCATCAGCCATGACCGCGAGTTCCTCGATGCCGTGACCAACGTCACCATGCACATCGACAACGCGCAAATCACACGCTACGGCGGCAACTACAGCAAGTTCGAGGATCTGCGCGCCCAGCAGCTCGAATTGCAGCACGCCAGCTTCGCCAAGCAGCAAGAAAAGATCGCCCACCTCAAGAAGTTCATCGACCGCTTCAAGGCCAAGGCCAGCAAGGCCAAGCAGGCGCAAAG
>WOZN01000316.1 GCA_011620245.1 Acidovorax sp. | reverse complement strand
ACGACATGACCCGCACCATCCAACAATTGTTTGACCTCACCGGCAAGACGGCCCTTGTCACCGGTGGCTCGCGCGGCCTGGGCCTGCAGCTGGCGCATGCGCTGGGGGAGGCGGGCGCCAGGATCATGCTGAGTTCGCGCAAGGCGTCTGATCTGGAAGAAGCCACGGCCGACCTGCAGGCCGCCGGCATCGACGCGCGCTGGATCGCCGCCGACTGCGCGCAGGAGTCCGATATCCGGCGCCTGGCCGATGAAACCTTGCAGCGCATGGGCAATGTGGACATTCTGGTCAACAATGCCGGCGCCACCTGGGGCGCGCCCGCCGAAGACCACCCGGTCGATGCCTGGGACAAGGTCATGAACCTCAATGTGCGCGGCTATTTCATCCTGTGCCAGCATATCGCCAAACACAGCATGATCGCGCGGCGCAGCGGCAGCATCATCAATGTGGCGTCCATCGCGGGCCTGGGCGGCAACCCGAGCGGCATGAACACCATTGCCTACAACACCTCCAAGGGCGCGGTCATCAACTTCACGCGCGCCCTGGCTGCCGAATGGGGCAAGTACAACATCCGCGTCAATGCCATCTGCCCGGGGTTCTTTCCCAGCAAGATGACGGTGGGCACCCTCAAGGCCATGGGCGAAGAAACGCTGGCCGCCCACGCCCCGCTGGGCCGCCTGGGCGACGACGAAGACCTCAAGGGCCTGTGCGCCCTGTATGCCTCGGACGCGGGCAAGCACATCACCGGCCAGTGGCTGGCGGTGGACGGCGGGGTGAGCGTGGTCACGGGCGGATGAGCTGGCGGGCGCCGCCTTCTGAGGGCCGCGTGCGCAGCTCCGGGCGGCATTGGCGGCGTGGGCGGCGCAGTCCTGCGGGCGGCGGCCCCAGGGGCAATGCGCCAGGACTTTCCTCAGAAACGTGTTCACGGTCTCAAACGCCGCTGCAGCGGAACAAGGGCTATCCTTTCTGCCTTTTCATGAACCCTGGAGTTGCCTGTGTTGAATTTTGGTGCCGAAATCCCGTTTGTCAGTCATCTTGGTTTCACGCTGCACCGCATGTCGGGGGGCGAGTCCGAGCTGCATTACGAAGCACGCCCAGAGCATCTGAACTCTTTTGACGTGACCCATGGCGGCGCGTCGATGACCTTGCTGGATGTGACCATGGCCACGGCGGCGCGCAGTGATATGCCCGACTTTGGCGTGGTCACCATCGAGATGAAGACCAGCTTCATGCAGCCGGCGCGCGGGCCGCTGGTGGCCAAGGGGCGGCTCATCCACCGCACCGCCAGCATGGCTTTCGTCGAAGGCACCGTATTCGATGCCGAAGGCCGCATCTGCAGCCACGCCACGGGCACGTTCAAATATGTGCGGCGCCAGCCCGCCGAAGCCGCCGATGGACAGCGGGTGATTTCGACGGACTGATTTCGACGGACTGATTTCGACGGACTGATGCGTGCTTTGGCAGATGGATGCCCTGGACCGTTTTTTGAGCCAAATCGGGCTCTTGCGCTTTGTGGGTAAGCGCAAGCAGCTATAAAAAAAGTAGTAAAAAGGAGTCTTCCATGCCACGCAACCAACAGATCGTTCTCGACAACCGCCCCCAGGGCGAGGCCGTGGCCGGCAACTTCAGGCTGATGGCCGTGGATACGCCCGCGCTCAAGGATGGCGAGGTGCTGGTGCGCCACCATTACCTGAGCCTCGACCCCTACATGCGCGGCCGCATGAACGACAGCAAGAGCTACGCCGCATCGCAGCCGCTGGGCGAGGTGATGATCGGCGCCACCGTGGGCGAGGTGGCCGAGAGCAAGAACCCCAAGTACGCCGTGGGCGACAAGGTGATGGGCCTGGGCGGCTGGCAGGAATACAGCGTGGTGGACGGCAACGCCGTGGGCGTGCTGCGCAAGGTGGACACCACCCATGTGCCGCTGTCGCATTATCTGGGCGCCGTCGGCATGCCCGGCGTGACGGCCTGGTATGGCCTGGTGAAGATCATTGCACCCAAAGCGGGCGACACCGTGGTGGTGAGCGCCGCCACCGGCGCCGTGGGCAGCGCCTTCGCCGCACTGGCCAAGGCGCGTGGCTGCCGCGTGGTGGGCATTGCCGGTGGCACCGAAAAATGCCGCTACGCCGTGGAAGAGCTGGGCTTTGACATGTGCATTGACCATCGTGGCCACAGCGACGTGAAATCCCTGTCCGAGGCGCTCCAGGAAGCCTGCCCCAACGGCATCGACGGCTACTTCGAAAACGTGGGCGGCTGGATCATGGACGCCGTGATGCTGCGCATGAACGCCTTCAGCCGCATTGCCCTGTGCGGCATGATCGCCGGCTACGACGGCGCGCCGCTGCCCATGGCCAACCCGGCGCTGATTCTCATCAACCGCATGAAGATCGAAGGCTTCATCGTGAGCGAGCACATGGAAGTCTGGCCCGAAGCCCTGAAAGAACTGGGCACGC
This sequence comes from Acidovorax sp., assembly GCA_011620245.1. GTDB lineage: Bacteria > Pseudomonadota > Gammaproteobacteria > Burkholderiales > Burkholderiaceae_C > Acidovorax. The sequence goes on along the minus strand of WOZN01000316.1, from coordinate 1,852 downwards.
TGGTGGGCACCGGCAAGCTGCGCCCCCGCGAAACCGTTGCACAAGGCATTGCCGCCGCGCCCGAGGCCTTTCTGGGCCTGCTCAAGGGCAGGAATTTCGGCAAGCAATTGGTGAAACTGATCTGAGCATGGGCACCTTGTCGTCTGCATTGCGCTGGACCTGGGCCCGTTTTGACGACCTGGGCGTGCACGCCCTGCACGACGCGCTCGCGCTGCGCTGCAAGGTCTTCATCCTGGAGCAGGGCCCCTACCAGGACCCGGATGGCGCCGACAAGCACGCATGGCACCTGCTGGGGTATGACGAGGCCGGCGCCTTGCAGGCCTGCCTGCGGGTGGTGGACCCGGGTGTGAACTACCCCGAGCCCTCCATCGGGCGCGTGGTGACGGCCCGCGAGGCGCGCGGCGGTGGTGTGGGGCGCGCGCTGATGGAGCAGGGCCTGGCCCGCTGCCACCAGGTGTGGCCGGGCAGGGCCGTGCGCATCAGCGCGCAGGCGCATCTGCGGCGCTTTTATGGCAGCCTGGGGTTTGTGGCGGTGTCCGAGGTTTACCTGGAAGACAATATTCCCCATATCGAGATGCTCTGGAGCCCGCACTGAACGAAGCCTGTTGTTGGACCCGTTCATGCTTGCCTGTTTCGATTCTTTGTCCGAGATTGCCCATGACCGCCCTGATCCTGCACCATTACCCCTCATCGCCGTTCTCTGAAAAGATACGGCTCGTGCTGGGCTTCAGGCCGTTGCCCTGGAAGTCAGTGGTCGCCCCCCGCATCGCGCCCAAGCCCGATGTGGTGGCCCTCACGGGCGGCTATCGCAAGACACCATTGCAGCAAGTTGGCACCGACATCCATTGCGACTCGGCGCTGATCTGCGAGGTGCTCGAACAAGAGCACCCCGGGCCCGTGCTGTATCCGCCCCACCTCAAGGGAGTGGCGCGCGTGTTCGCCCAATGGGCCGACACCACCCTGTTCTGGGCCGCCATGGCGTGAACAGGTTCCTGCACTTGAAGGAGACACATACATGATCGATCACTTTGCGGGCAGGACGGCGGTTCTGACGGGTGCAGGTTCGGGTTTCGGGCTCGAATGCGCGCGCATTGGCGCCCGTCTGGGCATGAACCTGGTGCTGGCGGATGTGCAGCAGGACGCGCTCGATGCCGCCGTTGCCGAGATGCGGGCCGCTGGGGCCGATGTGCTGGCGCAGCGCAGCGGCGCCTGAACTGATGGACCAGGTCAGCGAAGCCACCCGGGCCACCGGCGCGCCGGCCGATGGATTGCCCCAGCCGGCGCGCAACCGGGCCATGCGGGTCATCATTTTGGGTATTGCGATGGCGGTGCTCGACGGCAGCATCGTCAACCTCGCGCTGCCGGGCATTGCCCGCGAGCTCAACGCCAGCGCGGCCCATGCGATCTGGGTGGTCAACGCCTACCAGATCGCCACGCTGGTCATGCTGCTGCCGCTGGCGTCGCTGGGTGATCGTCTGGGGTATCGGCGCGTGTATTTCGTCGGCATGGCGCTGTTTGCGGTGTCCTCGGTGGGGGCCATGCTGGCCGATTCGCTGGCCACGCTGATTGTTGCGCGGGCTGTGCAGGGGCTGGGCGCGGCCGGCATCATGAGCGTGAATGCCGCACTGGTGCGCCTGACCTATCCGCGTGCCCAGCTGGGGCGTGGCCTGGGGATCAACTCCATGGTGGTGGCGCTGGCGTCGGTGGCCGGCCCCTCGGTGGCGGCGGGCATCCTGTCGGTGGCGCCTTGGCCCTGGCTGTTTGCGCTCAACCTGCCGCTGGGGGCCTATACGCTGTGGCTGGGCTGGCGGGCGCTGCCGTTCAATCCACCCAGCGCGGTGGTGCAGCCCCG
>WOZN01000044.1:1500-4322 GCA_011620245.1 Acidovorax sp. | reverse complement strand
GCGCCAGCGGTTGTCGGCCAGCTCCAGCAGCCGCATGTGAAAGCGCTCGTTCACGGCAAAAAAGCGCTCGCGCTCGCCGGTGGCGGCCTCCAGCTCGGCATGCAGGTCCTGCAGCTCTTTCAGTTGCTCGGGCGTGGCGGTGGTGGCCACCACGCCGGCCGCGTCGCTCTCCAGCAGGCCGAGCAGGTGGTACACGTCGCGCAGGTCTTTTTCAGACATTTCAGTCACATAGGCGCCACGGCGCACCTTCATGGTGACCAGGCCCTCGGCGGCCAGCACCTTCAGCGCCTCGCGTAGCGGTGTGCGGCTGATGCCGAATTCTTCGGCAATCTTCAATTCATCGATCCAGCTGCCAGGCTCCAGCTCGCGGCGGAAAATGCGCTGGCGCAGTTGCTCAGCCACTTCAACATACAGGGCGCGGGGCGTGAGGGGGAGGGCGGACATGGGGCGGATTGTAAGCCGGCAAGAAATTTTGAATGAATAATTATGAGTGATGTAAACTCGCCGCCACATCGGGATCAACCCTCGCGCGTTTCACGTCCCCACGCCAATTTCGGAGAAGCTTTCGCCATGAGTGACAAACCCCACAACAATGCCCCCGAGTTCGCCGCCGCCTCGCTGGAGGACTGGACCCGGGCAGCCGCCAAGTCAGCCCCCGGTGGCGACGTGAACGCCCTGAACTGGGTCACGCCCGATGGCATCACCGTCAAGCCGCTGTACACCGCCGAGGACATGGCCAGCCTGCCCTACACCAACACGCTACCGGGCTTCGAGCCCTACCTGCGCGGCCCCCAGGCCACCATGTACGCAGTGCGTCCCTGGACGATTCGCCAATACGCAGGCTTTTCCACTGCCGAAGAATCCAACGCTTTTTACCGCAAGGCCCTGGCGGCCGGCGGGCAGGGCGTGTCGGTCGCGTTCGACCTGGCCACGCACCGGGGCTACGACAGCGACCACCCCCGCGTGACGGGCGACGTGGGCAAGGCCGGCGTGGCGATCGATTCGGTCGAGGACATGAAGATATTGTTCGACCAGATCCCGCTCGACAAGGTGTCGGTCTCCATGACCATGAACGGCGCCGTGCTGCCCGTGCTGGCCGGCTACGTGGTGGCGGCGGAAGAGCAGGGCGTGAGTCAGGACAAGCTCTCCGGAACGATTCAGAACGACATTCTGAAAGAGTTCATGGTGCGCAACACCTATATCTACCCGCCCAAGCCCTCGATGCGGATCATTGGCGACATCATTGGCTATACGGCCAAAAACATGCCCAGGTTCAACTCGATCTCGATCTCGGGCTACCACATGCAGGAAGCCGGGGCCAACCAGGCGCTCGAACTCGCCTTCACGCTGGCCGATGGCAAGGAATACGTCAAAACCGCCATCGCCTCGGGCCTGGACGTGGACGAATTCGCCGGGCGCCTGAGCTTCTTCTGGGCCATTGGCATGAACTTCTACCTCGAAGTGGCCAAGATGCGCGCCGCCCGCCTGCTGTGGTGCCGCATCATGAAGGAAACCGGCGCCAGGAACCCCAAGAGCCTGATGCTGCGCACGCATTGCCAGACCTCGGGCTGGTCGCTCACCGAGCAGGACCCGTACAACAACATCGTGCGCACCACCATCGAGGCCATGGCGGCCGTGTTTGGCGGCACACAGAGCCTGCACACCAACAGCTTTGACGAAGCCATTGCGCTGCCCACTGAATTTTCCGCCCGCATTGCGCGCAACACGCAGCTCATCATCCAGGAAGAAACCCATATCCCCAACGTGATCGACCCCTGGGCCGGCTCTTACATGATGGAAAAGCTGACCCAGGATATGGCAGACGCGGCCTGGAAGATCATCGAGGAAGTCGAGGCCATGGGCGGCATGACGCAGGCCGTGGACAGCGGCTGGGCCAAGCTCAAGATCGAAGCCGCTGCGGCTGAAAAGCAGGCACGCATCGACTCGGGCAAGGACGTGATCGTGGGCGTGAACAAATACAAGCTGACCAAGGAAGACCCGGTCGATATCCTGCAGATCGACAACGTGAAGGTGCGTGACGGCCAGATTGCCCGCCTGGAGAAAATCAAGGCAAATCGCGATGCAGCCAAGGTGCAGCAAGCGCTGGATGCTCTCACTTCTGCAGCAGAAGACGGCAGCGGCAACCTGCTCGACCTGGCCATTAAAGCCGTGCGCCTGCGCGCCACGGTGGGCGAGGTGTCGGATGCGCTTGAAAAGGTATTTGGGCGCCACCGCGCCGATACGCAAAAGGTGACCGGTGTGTACGCTGCCGCTTACGACTCGGCCGAAGGCTGGGACAAACTCAAGGCCGAAATCAACGAATTTGCCGAAACCCATGGTCGCCGCCCCCGCGTGATGATCGCCAAGCTGGGCCAGGACGGCCATGACCGCGGCGCCAAGGTGGTGGCCACGGCCTTTGCCGACCTGGGCTTCGACGTGGACATGGGCCCGCTGTTCCAGACCCCCGAAGAATGCGCGCGCCAGGCCATCGAGAACGACGTGCACGCCGTGGGCGTGAGCACGCTGGCCGCTGGCCACAAGACCCTGGTGCCCGCCATCATCCAGTCGCTGAAAGACCAGGGCGCGGATGACATCATCGTGTTCGTCGGCGGGGTGATCCCGGCGCAGGACTATGAATTCCTGTACAAAGCAGGCGTGAAGGGCATTTATGGCCCCGGCACGCCGATTCCGGCCAGCGCCAAGGATGTGCTGGAGCAGATTCGCAAGGCCTTGGCGGCGTAATGGCAGGCCGCATCTCCACCCCATTCGTTCGGGCTGAGCCCTTCGACGGGGCTCAGGACAGGCCTGTCGAAGCCGGGGCG
>WOZN01000044.1:0-1400 GCA_011620245.1 Acidovorax sp. | reverse complement strand
GCCTGTCGAAGCCGGGGCGCAAGGTATGGCTGCTGACCTGGGCGCTTTGTCCACCTTGGTCGACAGAATTGTTCACGGCACGCCCATGGTGCAGCGCCGCGCCATGTCCAAAGCCATCACCCTGCTCGAATCCACCCGCGCCGACCACCGTGCGCAGGCCGATGAGCTACTCACCCAATTGCTGCCCCACACCGGCAAGGCCTTCCGCCTCGGCATCAGCGGCGTGCCCGGTGTGGGCAAGTCCACCTTCATCGAGGCGCTGGGCCTGTACCTCATAGCCCAGGGCCACCGCGTGGCGGTGCTCACCATCGATCCGTCGAGCACCGTCTCGGGCGGCTCCATCCTGGGCGACAAGACACGCATGGAGCACTTGTCGGTGCACGAAAACGCCTATATCCGCCCCAGCCCGAGCAGCGGCACGCTGGGCGGCGTGGCAGAGAAGACGCGCGAGGCCATGCTGGTCTGCGAGGCTGCGGGCTACGACGTGGTCATCGTCGAGACCGTGGGCGTGGGCCAGAGCGAGATCGCCGTGGCGGGCATGACCGACATGTTCGTACTCATGCAGCTGCCCAACGCGGGCGACGACCTGCAGGCCATCAAGAAGGGCGTGATGGAGATTGCCGACCTGGTGGTCATCAACAAGGCCGACATCGACAAAAACGCCGCCACGCGGGCCGAGGCGCAAATCACCTCGTCGCTGCGCCTGCTGAGCCAGCACGGCAACCCCGAGCACGCCCACCACGACCAGACGCAGTGGCACCCCAGGGTGGTGCAGATCAGCGCGCTGCTGGGGCAGGGCGTGGACAGCTTCTGGGCCGCCGTCACGCAATTTCGCCAGCTGCAAACCGCCAATGGCCGCCTGGCCGCGCGGCGCAAGAAGCAGGCGCTGGCCTGGATGTGGGAGCGCATCGATGCGGGCCTCAAGCAGGCGTTCCGCCAGCATCCACAGGTCAAAAAACTGCTGCCGCAGTTGCAGGCCGATGTGGCGGCAGGGCGCATTGCGGCCTCGACCGCAGCAAGAAATCTGCTTCTGGTGCAATCAGGACAAGCATCAGCAGCTATCAACTAAGTAGCAAAAAAGCAATTCACCAAAGGACGACCATGCAAGACATCCTGGATCAGCTGGAGAAAAAGCGCGAACTGGCGCGCCTGGGCGGCGGGCAAAAGCGCATCGACGCGCAGCACGCCAAGGGCAAGCTCACCGCGCGCGAGCGCATCGAACTGCTGCTCGATGACGGCACCTTCGAGGAATGGGACATGTTCGTCGAGCACCGCTGCACCGACTTCGGCATGGAAGCCAACAAGATCCCCGGCGACGGCGTGGTCACCGGCTACGGCATGATCAACGGCCGCCTGGTGTTCGTCTTCAGCCAGGACTTCACCGTGTTCGGCGGCGCCCT
>WOZN01000266.1 GCA_011620245.1 Acidovorax sp. | reverse complement strand
CCATGCTATGCCGGCTGTGGTTGCCTTACCTTGAACCACAGCGCGTATAACGCCGGCAGGAAAAGCAGGGTAATCAAGGTGCCGACCAGTGTGCCGCCAATCAGCACAAAGGCCATCGGTCCCCACAGCGTGTCGGTCGTCAGCGGGATGAACGCCAGCGCTGCCGCCAGCGCGGTCAGCACCACCGGGCGCGCACGTTGTACGGTGGCTTCCAGCAGCGCGGTCCAGGGTTCCATACCGGCATCCAGGTTGTCGTCGATCTGCTTGGTGAGAATCAGGGTATTGCGCATCAAAACGCCGGCCAGGCCGATCAGGCCGAGCAGGGCGACAAAGCCGAAGGGTTTGTTGGCGATCAGCAGCGCCGGTGTGGCGCCGATCACGCCGAGCGGGGCAGTGGCGAGGACCATGAAGGTGCCGGAAAAGCTGCGCATCTGCAGCATGATGACGATGAGCATCAGCGCCAGCATGATGGGTTGCATCTTCTGGATCGAAACCTCGCCTTTGGTCGAGGTTTCACCGGTACCGGCAATTTCAATGCGGTAGCCCCCAGGCAGTTTTGCCCGCATGGGCGCCAGTTGATCCCACACGGTGACCATGATGTCCGAGGCTTGGGCATCACCTTGTACATCACTATGTACGGCAATGAATGGTGTGCGGTTGTAGCGCATGAGGACGGGGTCTTCGCTGCTGACTTCGATCAATCCGGCCTGTTCCAGGGTGATGCTGCGTCCATCCGGTGTCTTGATTGGGGTGTCAGCCAGCGATCGGCTGGCGTCGGGCGTGATGCGCACGACCAATTGCACACTGCGGATATCTTCGCGCAATTCTGCGGCAGGTGCGCCACCCCACGCCAGTTGCAATTGGCCGGCAAGGTCACGTGGCGTCAGCCCGATTGCATTCAGGCGTTCGGCATCCAGCTTGAGTCGTGAAACGGGGACACGCTCGCCCCACTCCAGGTGGGCGTCGTCCACATTCGGGTGGCGTGCCATGATGTCGCGGACTTCACCGGCCAGCTTGCGCACGACCATGGGATCCGGGCCGAGTACGCGGAAACTGACTGGCCAGACGACGGGAGGGCCGAACAACAGCCGGTGCACGCGGATGCGGGCCTCAGGGAACTCGCCTTGCGCAACGCGCCGTTGCAGGTCGGCGATTACCACATCGCGCGCCTTCAGGTCGGTGGCGATGGCGACGATCTTGGCAAAGGCCGGGCTCGGCGGCTCCGGATTGATGCCGAGAAAAAAGCGCGGGGCGCCGGCACCGACATAGGATGCAAGCGAGGTAATCTCTTTTTTGCTGTGCAGGATATCCTCAATGCGGTGAACCAGCGCATCGGTCGCGGCAAAGCTGCTGCCCTCGGGCAGAAAAACGGTAACCAGCACTTCCGAACGGTCGGAGCTCGGGAAGAACTGCTTCTTCACCAGCAGGTTGAGTCCCAGTACGGCAATGATGAAAATGCCAATGGTGATGGCGACTATCGTTTTTCGGTTGTGCATGCAGATTTTGATCAGGACGCGCAGACGGCGGTATATTGCGGTGTCATATTGCGCGCTATGCACGGCGCTTGCGTCAGATGCATGACGTTTCGTATCGCGTAGCAGTTGCACGCCGAGGTAGGGGGTGAAAGTGACTGCCACCAGCCACGAGGCAAGCAAGGCGAAACCCAATACCCAGAAGATACTGCCGGCATATTCGCCAACGCCCGACTGGGCGAAGCCAATGGGGAAAAAGCCGATGACCGTGATCAACGTGCCGGACAGCATGGGTGCGGCAGTCGCCTGCCAGATGTGCGAGGCCGCATGGATACGGTCCCAGCCATCATGCAGCTTGACCAGCATCATCTCGATGGCGATGATGGCGTCATCCACCAGCAGGCCGAGCGCGATGATGAGCGCGCCAAGCGACATGCGGTCAAGGCTGATGCCGCGTAGCTGCATGAGCAGGAAGGCCATGCCCAGCGTCAGCGGCACAGCGATACCGACGATCAGCCCGGGGCGCAGGCCCAGGGTAAAGAAGCTGACCAGCATGACCACGCCCACGGCGATCAGGAACTTGAGCTGGAAGAGATTCACGGCCATGGCGATGACCGCGCCCTGGTTGATGTATTTGTTGAATGTCATGCCGGCGGGCAGCGTGCGCACGAGTTCATCATGCATCTTGTCCAGATGCTTGCCCAGCGCCAGCCCGTCTTCACCAGGGTGCATGACCACACCAATGACAATGGATTCCTTGCCGCTGACGCGGATCAGGTAGCTTGGCGGGTCTTCATAGCCACGGTCGATATGGGCAATGTCACCCAGCCGGACAGGGCGGGGACCGGTACGGATAGGCACGGCGCGGATGGCATCCAGATCAGCCAGGTCGGCATCCACGCGCCAGTAAAGGCGTGGCCCCCGGGTTTCGACAATCCCCGCCGGCAGCAGGCGGTTGTAGGCATCCAGCGCATCCATGACTTGCCTCGGCTGCACGCCCAGGCCGCTCATTTGCTGTTGATCCAGGTCGATGAACACCCGCTGCGGGCGTTCGCCCAGGATGCGGACTTTTTGCACGTTAGGCACACGGGTCAGCTCTTCGCGCAGGCGTTCGGCTTCACGTGCGACCAGGCGTGGCGGCAGTCCCGGCGCGTTCAACGCATACAGCGAGAAATACACATCCGAAAACTCGTCATTGACGAAAGGCCCCTGCACGCCGGGCGGCAAGGAAGGTGCTTCGTCCTGCATGCGCTTGCGCACCTGGTAGAAGAAGTCGTGTACCTTGCCCATCGGCGCCGAGTCCTTCATCTCGATCAGCATATCCACCCGCCCCGGGCGGGCGGTGGTTTCTACCTTGTCCAGGTACTCGACATCCTGCAGGCGCTTTTCCAGCCGGTCGGCGACCTGATCCTGTATTTGCTGCGCCGATGCGCCTGGCCACACTGCCGAGACCATCATGATGCGCACGGTGAAGGTGGGGTCTTCGGCACGACCCAACGCTAAAAACGAATACACGCCGACCGCCGCAGTAAGCAAAAGAAAAAACAGCGTGACCGAACGCTCGCGCACGGCGAGCGCGGCAAGATTAAAACTCATTGGCGCACCCTGACTGCCTGGCCGGATTTGAGCAAATGCAAGCCGAGGGCAACGACCGGCGTACCGGAGGGCAGGTCGGTCGCGATGTAGGCGTATTCGTTATCGATGCGCACGGGTTTGACGGGTGTCGGCGTGGCCTTGCCGTCGCGAATTACCCATACCATCGTGCCTTGCCCCTGATCCATGACAGCCGCGACGGGCACCCGTTTCAGCGTTGCATTGGCTGTATTCGGTGCACTCAGGAGGATGCTGGCGGTTGCACCCAGCGGCCAGTTCCTGCCTTCGGCCGTGAGCAGATAGCGCGCCCGCCAGGTACGGGTTGCGGCATCCGCAGCACCCGCCACTTCGCGCAGCGTGGCCTTGTCGGTTGCGCCGCTGCCAAAGAGCCTGGCTTCGGCTTGTGTCACCAGGTTCGCGCGGCGGACTTCGGGGATGAAGACTTCCACTTCGCGTTCGCCGTCATAGGCCAGCATCGCGACCGCTTGTCCGGGGGCGACAACCTGGCCAACTTCGCCGGTGACTTCCATCAAGGTGCCTGCTGCCGGTGCAACCAGGCGCGTATAGCCGGTGGCATTGCTGGCCTGCACCATGGCGGCTTGCGCGGCGACCGCGCTGGTCGCCGCATTGTCATAAGCCTGCTGGCTGATGAAGTTTTTGCCGCGCAGGTCAGCCAGGCGTTTGCGGTTGGCCTGTGCATTCTCGGCCTCGGTGCGTGCGGCGGATAGTTGCTGCTCGACATCACGTGGGTCAAGCGTCATCAATACCTGCCCTGCTTGGACGTGATCCCCGGCTTTGACCAGGCGCTGGCGGATTTCACCCGGCAGGCGGAATGCCAGCGGCGCCTCCTGGCGCGCGCGCACCACGCCGCTTAATTCATAAACATTGGCGTTGGCGGTTTCGATCCGGGCAGCGAGCACCAGGGTTGGCGCAGGCGCTTCTGTTGTCTTTTGGCCACCCGAACAGGCGGCCAGCAAAAAAATGCAGGAAATGAGGAGGGAGCGCATTGCGGTTATCAAAGGGAAGGCGAATGGCCAGCCTTGGAGTATATCAAGCTAAAACCCGATGAGCCATGCGTCATCTGTCGCCACAAGGCAAGGCGGCCGCATGCCCTGGCAATTATGGCCAGAAGCCGGTTACGATAGCGCTTTGCCGCAGTCTTGCTATCCGCCATGGCGAGAAGAGTGTCTTTTTCTTGACCGCCCTGTAGTGCCAGTGTTTCATTAGCGTCGACTTTTTGGGCAACGAAAAACTAGGCGTCACTGGTTGATTTTACAGTGCCACATGATA
>WOZN01000105.1 GCA_011620245.1 Acidovorax sp. | reverse complement strand
GCTCTCACCCACAAGGTGAACGCCATCGAAGCCATCAAGCGTTGATTTCATGCGGCTTGGCAAGGGATACAAAGCGGTCAACTGCCGTTTCCAGGGTTATTGCCCTCGGAACATGTTCACGATCTCAGAGCCCGCAGCAGGCGCCCAGCACCAGCGCGGCAAAGCGGCGCCAGTGCGGCCGCGCGGGCTGCGGCCAGCCAGTCGGCGGCGGATGCTGCGGCGGCCCGCGTCACAGCGTGAGGATGGTGGAGCCGGTGGTCTTGCGCGCTTCCAGGTCGCGGTGCGCCTGCTGCACATCGGCGAGCGGGTAGCGCTGGTCGATATGGATCAACACCTGCCCACTGGCCACCACCGCAAACAGGTCGTCGGCCATGGCCTGCGTGCTTTCGCGCGTGGCAATGTGGGTGAACAGCGTCTGGCGCGTGACGTAGAGCGAGCCCTTGGCGCCCAGCGAGCCGATTGCAAACGGCGGCACGGGGCCCGAGGCATTGCCGAAGCTGGCCATCAGGCCAAACGGCCGCAGGCAATCGAGCGATTGGTCCCAGGTGTCCTTGCCCACCGAGTCGTACACCACCTTCACGCCCTTGCCACCCGTGATCTCCTTCACGCGCGCGGCAAAGTCCTCTTGACGGTAGTTGATGGCGTGGGCCGCGCCATTGGCCAGCGCCAGCTGGCACTTGGCATCGGTGCCGGCGGTGGCAATCAGCTGCAGGCCCAGGGCGCGGGCCCATTGGCAGGCGATCAGGCCCACGCCGCCGGCGGCGGCATGGAACAGCACAGGGTCGCCGGGCTGCAGCCCCTCCACCGGCAGCGTCTTTTTCAGCAGGTATTGCGCCGTCAGGCCCTTGAGCATCATGGCGGCGCCGGTCTCGAAGCTGATGGCGTCGGGCAGCTGGCACACGCATTTGGCGGGCATCACGCGCGCTTCGCAATAGGCCCCGGGCGGCTGGCTGGCATAGGCCGCGCGGTCGCCCACCTGGAGGTGCGTGACGCCCTCGCCCACGGCTTCGATCACGCCGGCGCCTTCCATGCCGATGGTGGCGGGCATGTTGAGCGGGTACAGGCCCGTGCGGTGGTACACGTCGATGAAGTTCAGGCCGATGGCGTGGTGGCGGATGCGTATTTCGCCCGGCCCGGGCTCCCCCACGGCCACGTCAACCAGCTGAAGTTCTTCGGGGCCACCGTGCTGGCGGATCTGGACGGCAAGGCTCATGGAAACGGTCTCCTGCAATGGATGCGACAAATCGGCCGCCATCCTGCCATGAATCTGCAAGCCTTGCCCACCGCCGTGCCGTTACAGTGGCGGCATGACACAACGACTGACGCCCGGCACGGCGGCGCTGCTGGTGACGGCGCCGCTGCTGTGGGCCGGCAATGCCGTGGTGGGCCGCCTGGTGCACGACCTGGTGCCGCCCATCACCCTTAATTTTCTGCGCTGGGCGCTGGCCTTGGCGCTGCTGCTGCCGCTCACGCACCGCGTGCTGCGCCCGAGCAGCCCGCTGTGGCCGCACTGGCGCCGCTTTGCCGTGCTGGGGCTGCTGGGCGTGGGCCTGTACAACGCGCTGCAATACCTGGCGCTGCAGACCTCCACGCCCATCAACGTGACGCTGGTGGGCTCCAGCCTGCCGATGTGGATGCTGGCGGTGGGCGCGCTGTTTTTTGGCGTGGCCGTCACCGGCTGGCAGCTTGCAGGCGCAGCCCTGTCGATGGCGGGCGTGCTCACCGTGCTCGGCCGGGGCGAGTGGAGCCAGCTGCTGGCGCTGCGCCTGGTGCCGGGCGATTTGTTCATGCTGCTGGCCACCATCTCTTGGTCGTTCTACAGCTGGCTGCTGGTGCGCACCAGCGAGCCCGCCAGCCTGCGCGGCGACTGGGCGGCCTTTCTGACCGGGCAGATGGTGTTCGGCCTGGCCTGGTCGGGCGCCTTTGCCAGCGCCGAGTGGGCCACGGGGCGCACGCACATTGAATGGGGCTGGCCGCTGGTGGCGGCGCTGCTGTTCATCGCCATCGGCCCGGCCCTGGCGGCCTACCGCTGCTGGGGCATTGGCGTGCAGCGGGCCGGGCCGGCGGTGGCGGGGTTTTTTTCCAACCTGACACCGCTGTTCGCCGCGCTGCTGTCGGCCGCGTTTCTGGGCGAGGCGCCGCACGGCTACCACGCCGTGGCGTTTGCGCTGATCGTCAGCGGAATTGTGGTGTCGTCGCGGCGCTGAGCAAAAATCGGCGCTAACGCTTTCTACATAAGCACATAAGCGCCAGCAGCTATCAAAAGCAGAGTGTCGCGTGCACTGCGCCGCAGGGTCAGCCGCTCGATCGTTGAACCTATTGATCCGGCCCTTTGATGTATCAACTACCGTTCAGGCTGAGCTTGTCGAAGCCCTTCGACAGGCTCAGGGCGAACGGTTCACACATCATTGGGCCGGATCAATAGGTTCAAAACGTGCCGGGGTAGGCCCCGCCGTCGGCCAGCAGGTTCTGGCCCGTGATGTACCCCGCATGCACGCTGCACAAAAATGCGCAGATGGCGCCGAACTCTTCGGGGGTGCCAAAGCGGCCGGCCGGAATCTGCGCCTGCTGGGCGCGGCGGATGTCGTCCAGGCTCTTGCCGGTTTTGGTGGCCGTAGCGCCCAAGGTGGTGGCGAGGCGGTCGGTGTCGAACCTGCCGGGCAGCAGGTTGTTCAGGGTCACGCCCTGCGCCGCCAGCTTGCTGCGCGCTACGCCGGCCACAAAGCCGGTAAGCCCGCTGCGGGCGCCGTTGGACAGGCCCAGGATGTCGATGGGCGCCTTCACCGCGCTGGAGGTGATGTTGACGACACGGCCAAAGCCCCGCGCGGCCATGCCGTCCACCGTGGCCTTGATGAGCTCGATGGGGGTGAGCATGTTGGCGTCCACCGCCTTGATCCAGGCATCGCGGTCCCAGTCGCGAAAATCTCCGGTCGGCGGACCGCCCGCGTTGGTCACCACGATGTCGAAGTCGCGCCCCGGCCCGCCGGGCACCGCAAAAACGGCGGCCCGCCCTTCGGGGATGGTGATGTCGGCGGCCACCGTGAGCACCGCAGCCTGGGTGCCTTTTTGGCCTCTGGCGCTTGCTGCATCTGCGCCAACAGCTATCAATCGAGAAGCAGCCACCTGCAGCGCATCGGCGTTGCGGGCGTTGATGACCACGTTCACCCCTTCCCGCACCAGCGCCTGCGCGCAGCCAAACCCCAGCCCCTTGCTGGCGCCGCACACCAGCGCCCATTTGCCCGCGATACCCAGATCCATAACAAACTCCCGATCAAACTCCCGATGGCTGCAACATGCAGCCGTTTCATAAGGGCCCCACCGCAGGATCAGGTGGCGGTGGCGGCCCGCGATGCGTCAATGCGCCGGCCGGCGCGACATGCGCGTGAACACGAAGATGCCCGCAATCACCAGCGCCGTGCCTGCGGCCACCCACAGGGTAAAGGGCTCGCCCAGAATCCACACCCCCATGAGAATGGTGGACAGCGGGCCGACCATGCCGGTCTGCGCGGCCATGCTGGCGCCAATGCGCTCGACCGCCATCATCACCATGAGCACCGGCGCCGCCGTGCACAGGGTGGCGTTCAAGACCGACAGCCAGATCACCTCGGGCGCCACCACTGCCGCGGAGAGCGGGCGCAGCAGCACGAACTGCAGCAGGCAGCACAGGCAGGCCACCGTGGTGGCCAGGCCCACCAGCCGCAGCGAGCCGATGCGCTTGACCATCTCGCCGCTGTAGACGAGGTAGATGGCGTAGCTCGCGGCGCTCAGAAACACCAGCAGCGCGCCCCAGGCCGCATCGGCGCCCTGAAGTCGGGCCTCCAGGCCGAACACCAGCACCACGCCGCAGTAGCTGATGGCCATGCCGAGCGCCTGGCCCCCGCGGATGCTGCGGCCATACAGCATCCAGCCCAGCATCATCACCAGCGTGGGGTTGAGGTACAGGATGAGCCGCTCCAGGCTGGCACTGATATAGGCCAGCCCGGCAAAGTCGAGCGCGCTGGACAGGTAGTAGCCCGTGACACCCAGCCCCGCCACACCCAGCCAGTCGCGGCGCGACAGCGGCGGCTTGCCGCGGCTGGCCCACCACGCCATCACGGCAAAGATGGGCAGGGCAAACAGCATGCGGTACATGATGAGCGTGACCGCATCGACACCGTGGCGGTAGGCCAGCTTGACGATGATGGCCTTGCCGCTGAAGGCGACGGCGCCAGCCATTGCCAGCAGGAGACCGGTTGCTACGTTTTTTCTAGCTGCTTGCGCTTGCTGGGATTGGGTTGTAGGCACTTTTTACTTAAACCGAAATTATCCTAGAAACGGCGGTTGGATGCGCCTGCCGGTGCCGTGATCGGGGTGCCAGGC
>WOZN01000101.1 GCA_011620245.1 Acidovorax sp. | reverse complement strand
TTGCCTGGCACCCCGATCACGGTGCTGGCGGGCGCATCCAACTGCCGTTTTTAGGATCATTGCGCGCTCTGTCGTCCCCGCCGCGCGCTCCTCGCTCCCCTCCTCCCCATGTCTGCAGGTCTCAATCTCGCCCAGCTCCAGGCTGTCCATTACACCGACGGTGCCTGCCTGGTGCTGGCCGGCGCCGGCTCGGGCAAGACGCGGGTGATCACGCACAAGATCGCGCACATGATCGAGCGCGGCATGGAGCCCAGGCGCATTGCCGCCATCACCTTCACCAACAAGGCCGCCGCCGAAATGCGCGCGCGTGCCAAGGGCCTGATCGGGCGCCGTGCCAAGGATGTGCTGGTGTGCACCTTTCACGCTTTAGGCGTGCGCATGGTGCGCGAAGATGGTGCCGTGCTGGGCCTCAAGCCCCAGTTCAGCATCATGGATGCCGACGACGTGGCCGGCATTTTGAAAGACGCCGCCGGCGGCACCACCGACCTGGCCACGGCGCGCCAGTGGCAGTGGACCATCAGCAAGTGGAAGAACATGGGGCTCGATTCCGCGCAGGCCCTGGCCCGGGCGGCTGACGACAACGAGCGCAGCATTGCCGTGATCATGGCGCGCTACGAGGAGCGCCTGGCGGCCTACCAGAGCGTGGATTTCGACGACCTGATCGGCATGCCGCTGCGCCTGCTGCGCGACCACCCCGAGGTGCGCGCCAAGTGGCAGGCGGCACTGGGCCATGTGCTGATCGATGAATACCAGGACACCAACGCCACGCAATATGAACTGCTCAAGCTGCTGGTGGGCGAGCGCGGCCACTTCACCGCCGTGGGCGACGATGACCAGTCCATCTATGGCTGGCGCGGCGCCACGCTGGACAACCTCAAGAAACTGCCGCTGGACTACCCCGCGCTCAAGGTCATCAAGCTGGAGCAGAACTACCGCTCCACCGGCGCCATCCTGCGCGCGGCCAACAACGTGATCGGGCCCAACCCCAAGCTGTTTCCCAAGACGCTGTTCAGCGAACTGGGCGAGGGCGAGCCCGTGCGCGTGGTCGATGCCGACACCGAAGAGCACGAGGCCGAGCGCGCCGTGGCCCGCATCCAGAGCCTGCGCGCCGCGGCCAACCCGCCGCCGGACTGGAAGAGCTTTGCCATCCTGTACCGCGCCAACCACCAGGCCAAGCCGTTCGAAAAGGCGCTGCGCCGCGCCAACATCCCCTACAAGGTCTCGGGCGGCACGAGCTTTTTCGACCGCGCCGAGATCAAGGATTTATGCGCCTGGTTCCGCCTGTGGATCAACAACGATGACGACCCGGCATTCTTGCGCGCCATCGGCAGCCCCAAGCGCGGCATCGGCCACACCACGCTGGCCGCCCTGGGCGCCTTTGCCACGCAGCACAGGCAGAGCATGTTTGGCGCGCTGTTCAACGGCATGCTGCCCGCGGCCGTGCCCAAACGCGCGCTCGATGGCCTGCACGAGTTTGGCCGCTATATCAACGACCTGGAGCACCGCGCCCGCCACACGCATGGTGCCGAAGCCTCGCGCGCCTTTCTGACCGACTGGCTCAAGGAAATCGGCTACGAGCAGCATCTGTACGACGGCGAAGACAGCGAAAAGGTGGCCGCCGCGCGCTGGACGAATGTGCTGGAGTTCTGCGACTGGATGGCCCAGCGCGCGGGCGGCCAGATCGACGACACCGCAGGCGCCGTGGTCGCCAGGGAGACGAAAAGCCTGCTGGAGGTGTCGCAGACCATCGCGCTGCTCTCCACCATCAGCGAGCGCGAAAAAGAGCAGGACATGGTCACGCTCTCGACCCTGCACGCCAGCAAGGGGCTGGAATGGCCGCATGTGATTTTGGTCGGCGTGACCGAGGGCATGCTGCCCTTCAAGCTCGACGACGACGAGGGCCGCCACAAGGAAACGCCCCCACGCTCCCCCGCTTCGCGAGGTCCGCTGCCCCCCGAGGGGGCCGCCTCTGGCCTTGGGGCGGCCCGGCGGCCAGAGATGAGCGACGACACCCTGCAGCGCCTGCAGGAAGAGCGCCGCCTGATGTATGTGGGCATCACCCGCGCCCAGCGCACGCTGGCCGTGAGCTGGACCAAAAAACGCAAGAAGGGCCGCGAAATGGTGGCCGCACGGCCCAGCCGCTTCATTGCCGAGATGGGCCTGGACAAAGCCACCACGCGCGAAGACCCGCGCGAAAAACTCAGGGCCCTGCGCGCCGAATTTGCCGCCAAGGCCCAGGCCGCCAGTGCTGCAAATGCTCCCGACACAGCTCCCACGGTATGAAGCCAGCGCTGAATATCCCATGCTTGCATCCACGAGTCGCCCAGCGATTGCTTTCATTTTGATAGCTATCAGCGCTTGTCCTACAAGCGCTATTGGCCAAAATGACCCAAAATCCACGGCAGCTTGCCCGGCTGCGGCCGACATGACGCACCAGCACCTGCAGGGCCGCTGGCACGCCCGGCTGCAGCCCGCCACACCCGGTGCGCCGGCCCAACCCGCCACCACGGCCGTGCTGCAACTGGGCCCCCATCCCGAGCTGGCCGAAAGTGTGCGCGGCACCGTGCAGCGGGGTGAAACCCGTGCACAACTCAGCGGCGATGTGGATGCGGGCGAGCTGACCCTGGAAGAATCAACCAACGGCACCAACATCAGCGCCACCTGGTCAGGCCAGGTGGTCGACGGAAGTTGTGGCAAGGAAATACACGGAACATGGACCAACGCCTACACCTCCACCGCCCTGCCTTTCGTCCTGCGCAAGCAGGCGGGCTGGCAATGAGCGCGCGCCACGGCGCCACCCTGGCGCTGGCGCTGCTGGCCCCCGCCGGGGTCGCCCTGGCCCAGGCCACGCCCGCCGACAGCAACGCAAGCACCGCCGCATCCACCAGCGCCGACAACGCATGGCGACGCTGCGCGGCCCTCGCCGACGACAACCAGGCACGTCTGGCCTGCTTCGACCAGTGGGCCGGCCAGCAGGCCTGGCAGGCGCCCGGGGCTTCGGCCAAAGCCGGGGCAGCGGGCGCAGCCGCCCAGGGCGATGATGCTGCGGCGGTTCAGCTGCCGGTGGACACCCGGCTGCCGGCCACCCGCATCATCGACGTGGCACGCACCGAAGGCTGCCGCGACACACAGTACAGCGACCTCTCGCGCTTTTGGGAACTGGAATCGGGCAGCGACTGCGGCACCTTCAACTTTCGCGGCTACCGGCCCATCACGGTGTCGGTGGTGGCCTCCGACGCCGTGAACCGCCAGCCCAGCTCGGACGCCCCAGGGCACACCGCCACCGGAGCCATGCCCTACCAGACCACCGAAACCCGCCTCCAGCTGTCGGTGCGCACCAAGCTGGCCCAGGACCTGTTCATGCGGGGCAACCCCACGCGCAAGGATTCGCTGTGGTTTGGCTACACGCAGCAGTCGTACTGGCAGCTGTTCAACTCCAGCATTTCGCGTCCCTTCCGCACCACCGACCATGAGCCCGAAGTGATGTACATCTACCCCACCGATGCCCCGCTGCCCTTTGGCTGGCGCTGGCGCTACAGCGGCGCCGGGCTGGTGCACCAGTCCAATGGCCAGAGCAATCCCTTGTCGCGCAGCTGGAACCGTGTCTATCTCATGACCGGCATGGAGCTGGACAACCGCTGGAACGTGCGTGCAAGGCTGTGGAAACGCCTGTCCGGAAACAGCGCCGACGACGACAACCCCGGCATCAGCGACTACGTGGGCCGCGGCGAGATGCAGGTGTTCTGGAACATGAACAAGGACAACACCCTGGTCACCACGCTGCGCCACGCGCTGTCCAGCACGGGGCACGGCTCGGCCCGGCTGGAATGGCTGCAAACCCTGGGCTCGAACCTGAGCGGCGACAAAAGCAACCTGCGCCTGCACACCCAGCTGTTCAGCGGCTACGGCGACAGCATGATCGACTTCAACCGCAAACGCACAGTGTTCAGCCTGGGGCTGAGCCTGGTGGACTTCTGATCCACTCACAACTCGTTACGACATCCTCCTCAAGTTTTACGCATTGCTGCCGACGCGCCGCCACAATGGCACACGCACAGAAACCGGCGTGGCCCCCCTGTGAGAGGCGTTCAAAAAGAGCCCCTTTCCCACCGTTTTACCTGCCATTGCCTGCCGCGTGCCCCTCGACAATGCCGCTAAAGAGGAACAGTCATGGACATGCAATACCAGCTCAAGGCAGGCAGTTACTACCTGTATGACATGCGCGAGCCGCCCAGCGCGATCACGGGCGAGCGCCGGTTCAAGCTGAAAACCGACATGGTGGCGATTGCGTTCGATGCGCATACGGGCCAGGTGCACCAGCATGGCAGCCCCACGCGCATCCAGTCGTGGGCCAACAACACGCG
>WOZN01000178.1:3348-4406 GCA_011620245.1 Acidovorax sp. | reverse complement strand
AAGGTGCCCAAGACCACCGTGGCGCGCAACCGCATCGAGCGGGCGCTGCGCGAGCATGGGTGACCGGCCTGCGGGCGGGGCGGTGACGGGGGCTTTGCCGAAAGCAGCAGGGCGGGTTTGTCATGAAATAGCCATGCTCAATCAATTCAATCAATTCAATCAATTGGATTGATGTGTTTGAAAAGCCTAAACTTCAGTCTCGTTCAGTTCACCAACCACCAAAGGAAGCAGCAATGTCCCTGATCAACACACAAGTCCAGCCTTTCAAGACCCAGGCATTTCACAACGGCAAATTCATCGAAGTCACCGAAGCCAGCCTGAAGGGCAAGTGGTCGGTCGTGATTTTCATGCCCGCAGCATTCACCTTCAACTGCCCCACCGAAGTGGAAGACGCCGCCGAGCACTACGCCGAATTCCAGAAGGCTGGCGCCGAGGTGTACGCCGTCACCACCGACACGCATTTCTCGCACAAGGTGTGGCACGAAATCTCGCCCGCCGTGGGCAAGGCCAGGTTCCCCCTGGTTGGCGACCCAACGCACCAGTTGACCCGCGCCTTTGACGTGCACATCGACGAAGAAGGCCTGGCGCTGCGCGGCACCTTCATCATCAACCCCGATGGCATCATCAAGACCATGGAAGTGCATTCCAACGAAATCGCCCGCGACGTGAAGGAAACCCTGCGCAAGCTCAAGGCCGCCCAGTACACCGCCGCCCACCCCGGCGAAGTCTGCCCCGCCAAGTGGAACGAAGGCGCCAAGACCATCGCTCCTTCGCTGGAGCTGGTTGGCAAGATCTAAGCCAACGGTCTGTTTGACGGCGGAGCGCCCCGGCGCTCCCGAGCCGGACCACGCCATGGCGCCCGCGCCATGCCGTCCGGCTTTTTTTCGCCTGCAATTTTTGTGCTGATGGCACCAAAAGCGTCCACAACATATCCCGCACAACTCGAATCTACAAGGACACCACCATGCTCGACGACCAACTCAAGACCCAGCTTTCGGCCTACCTGGAACGCGTGCAGCAGCCGTTCGAGCTGGTGGCATCCCTGGACGACAGCGACA
>WOZN01000178.1:0-3248 GCA_011620245.1 Acidovorax sp. | reverse complement strand
CTGGAACGCGTGCAGCAGCCGTTCGAGCTGGTGGCATCCCTGGACGACAGCGACAGCTCCCGCGAGATGCTGGAGCTGTTGCAAACCATCCAGTCGCTGCGCAGCGACAAGATCACGCTGCGCACCGATGGCAATGACGCCCGCAAGCCCTCGTTCACGCTGCAACGCACGGGCAGCGCCAG
This sequence comes from Acidovorax sp., assembly GCA_011620245.1. Taxonomy (GTDB): domain Bacteria; phylum Pseudomonadota; class Gammaproteobacteria; order Burkholderiales; family Burkholderiaceae_C; genus Acidovorax. The sequence goes on along the minus strand of WOZN01000178.1, from coordinate 3,066 downwards.
CCAGCTGCGCTTTGCCGGCCTGCCGCTGGGCCATGAATTCACGTCGCTGGTGCTGGCGCTGCTGTGGACGGGTGGCCATCCGCCCAAGGTCGAACAGGAAGTTCTGGACCAGATCGACGCGCTCGAAGGCGATTTCAACTTCGAGGTCTACATGAGCCTGAGCTGCCACAACTGCCCCGACGTGGTGCAGGCGCTGAGCCTCATGGCCATCCGCAACCCGCATATCAAGACCACGGTGATCGAAGGCAGCGCCTTCCAGGAAGAAGTGAACCGCCGCGAAATCATGGCCGTGCCCATGGTGTTCCTGAACGGCGAAATGTTCGGTTCGGGCCGCATGCTGCTTGAAGAAATCGTCGCCAGGCTGGACACCGGCGCCGCCGCCAAAGAAGCCGCCAAGCTCACGGCCAAGGCGCCCTATGACGTGCTGATTGTTGGCGGTGGCCCCGCAGGCGCCGCGGCCGCCGTGTATGCCGCCCGCAAAGGCATCCGCACCGGCGTGGTCGCCGAGCGCTTTGGCGGCCAGGTCAACGACACCCTGGGCATTGAAAACTACATCTCGGTGCTCGAAACCGACGGCCCCAAGTTCGTTGCCGCGCTCGAAGCCCACACCCGTGCCTATGATGTGGACATCATGAACCTGCAGCGTGCTGAAGCGCTGATTCCTGCCACCGAGCCTGGTGGCCTGATCGAGGTGAAGCTGGCCAACGGCGGCACGCTCAAGGCCAAGTCAGTGATCCTGTCCACCGGCGCGCGCTGGCGCAACGTCAACGTGCCCGGCGAGGCTGAGTACAAGAACAAGGGCGTGGCTTACTGCCCGCATTGCGACGGCCCGCTGTTCAAGGGCAAGCGCACGGCCGTGATTGGCGGCGGCAACTCGGGTGTCGAGGCCGCCATCGACCTGGCTGGCGTGGTGCAGCATGTCACCCTGGTGGAATTTGCCGGCCAGCTCAAGGCCGATGCCGTGCTGGTGAACAAGCTCAAGAGCCTGCCCAACGTCACCATCCACACCAACGCGCAGACCACCGAAATCACCGGCGCCGATGGCAAGGTGAACGGCATGAAGTTCAAGGACCGCGCCACGGGTGAAGAGCACCTGGTGCCCTTGGAAGGCGTGTTCGTGCAGATCGGCCTGGTGCCCAACACCGACTGGCTCAAGGGCACGGTGGCGCTGAGCAAGTTTGGCGAGATCGAGATCGACGCCCGGGGCCAAACCAATGTGCCGGGCGTGTTTGCCGCCGGTGATTGCACCACGGTGCCCTACAAGCAGATCGTGATTGCCGCCGGCGCCGGCGCCACGGCCGCGCTGAGCGCGTTCGACCACCTGATCCGCACCAGCGCGCCGGCTTGAGTTTCAAGCCAAATCGGGCTCTAGCGCTTATGGGACAAGCGCCAGCAGCTATTAAATTAAAAGCAGAGAGGCCGTAAGAACGTGTTCACGGTCTAAGGAACAGCACCGCCGCTTTTGTCTTGTATTCAGGGATGGCCAGGTTTCGGCCATGGGCGGCGCGTGACGGCAAGAAGCAGCGGGCACTCAGCGTTGTCACGCTGGTACGCCCTGGTGCGCTACATCGTTGAGCGAATACGGGCCTCTCAGCCCAAGCCGACCCCATTGCTGCCGCATTGCAGATTGGACAACTGAGAAAAATAGGTCGATACCGCAGCGGAAGGCGCGATTCATGCGGCTTCGCTCCCATTTTTTCCCATATCCCTGTAGCCAGAGATGGCTCCGTCAGGGCGTGCTGCAGGGCGCCGAGCGGCTGTGGCCTAAAATTGCTCTTTTTTCCACTATCTCAGAGACCTACCATGGGCAACAAGATCATCACCGAAGCAGACCGCAAGCGCACCCCGCAACCCAAGCCCATGCCCGGCGTGAGCCTGCCAACGTCTGGCCGTGGCCAGCGCGTCAGCCTGGAGCGCGGTGTTGCAACCCGCAGCAAGAAGAACCCTGGCAAGCGTTCACGCAAAGGCGGTTGAGTCGCCCCGGGGCGCCACGACGCCCCGCTGCCCATGCCATGCCGGCAACTCTAGGAGGCTGTCGGACTTGGAGCGTCGAACAGCGAAAATGGGCCCCAGCGAGGACAGTTTTTGCCGGATTTGCAGCCCCATAGCCCGGCTATGGGGCAAAAAGACGGTAAAAAATGGACCGCTGCGGTCCATTTGCAGCCGACGACTTCCAAGTCCGACAGCCTCCTAGGCTGATTGCGGTGGCAGCCGGGACAGCTGCCTGCGGCGCATGGCCAGGTTCTGCCTGCAGTTCGACTGCGCCGTGATGCGCAATCCCTGCTACGGCTGCAATCCGTACGCTATCGCACGCCGCAGACCAGCGCCCCGGGGTCGTTGGGCTGCACCTCACGGTCATGCTTGGCCTGGGCCACCTGCATATCGCGCGGCAGCGTCACGCCGTTCTTTACAGCCAGGATTTCCGCCATCACGCTCACGGCGATCTCGGGGGGCGTCTTGCTGCCGATGTAGATGCCGATCGGCCCACGCAGACGTTTCAGGCCCTCTTCGGTCTGATCGAAATGCTCGATCATGCGTGCCCGCCGGGCTTCGTTGTTGCGGCGCGAGCCGATACCGCCCACGTAAAACGCCTCGGTATCGAGCGCCTCCAGCAATGCCAGGTCGTCGAGCTTGGGGTCATGCGTCAGCGCCACCACGCAACTGCGGCGGTCGGGCTTGAAGGCCCGCACCACATCGTCGGGCATGTCACTCACCACGGTGGCGCCGGGCACGCTCCAGCTGCCCCGGTATTCCGCGCGCGGGTCACACACGGTGACCGCAAAGCCGCTGAACAGCGCCATGGTGGCCAGGTACTCGGCCAGCTGGCCCGCGCCGATCAGCAGCATGCGGTACTCGGGGCCAAAGGTGTTGGTGAGCTGCACCGCATCCACCACCAAGTCGCCGGGGGTGGTTGCCAGCGACAGGGTTGCCACACCGTCGGCCAGGCGCACGCTGCGCCGCATCAGCCGGCCGGATTCAAGCGCCGCAATCAACTCGGCCAGGCTGGCGGGATCGGGGTCGTATTCCAGCAGCGGGAAATCCGTGATCCAGACCGGGGCGAAGCTG
>WOZN01000170.1 GCA_011620245.1 Acidovorax sp. | reverse complement strand
CGCTGTACCACAGCGTGTGCTTGAGCCATTCCTTGTCGTTGCGGCCCAGCGGGAAGTCGGCGTGGTCGGCGGGGTGCTCGTAGTCGTGCACGGTGTGGGCGCCACGGCATTCCTTGCGGGCTGCGGCAGACACCATGGTGGCCTGGGCCACTTCGATCAGGTTGTCCACTTCCAGCGCCTCGATGCGCGCGGTGTTGAACACCTTGGATTTGTCCTTGAGCGTGACGCCGGCCACGCGGCTGCGGATTTCGGCGATCTTCTTGACGCCTTCGTCCATGCTGGCCTGGGTGCGGAACACACCGGCATGCTGCTGCATGGTGGTGCGGATGTCGCCGGCCAGGTTCTGGGCGTAGATGCCGTCGCTGGACTTGTCGAGTTGGTTCAGGCGTTCCAGGGTGCGGGCGGCCGCATCCTTGGGCAAGGGCTTGTGCTCCTTGTTCCTGTTGTTGAACTCGACGATGTGGCGGCCGGCGGCCTTGCCGAACACCAGCAGGTCCAGCAGCGAATTGGTGCCCAGGCGGTTGGCGCCGTGCACGCTCACGCAGGCGCATTCGCCCACGGCATACAGGCCGTTCACCACGGCGTTGTTGACGCCATTGGCCTGGGTGATCACCTGGCCGTTGATGTTGGTGGGCACGCCGCCCATCTGGTAATGGATGGTGGGCACCACGGGGATGTCTTCCTTGGTGATGTCCACGTTGGCGAAGTTGACGCCAATTTCATACACCGAAGGCAGGCGCTTGTGGATGGTGTCTGCACCCAGGTGGCTGAGCTTGAGCATCACGTAGTCCTTGTTCGGACCACAGCCCCGGCCTTCCTTGATTTCCTGGTCCATCGAACGCGAGACGAAGTCGCGCGGGGCCAGATCCTTCAGCGTGGGGGCATAGCGCTCCATGAAGCGCTCGCCATTGCTGTTGAGCAAGATGGCGCCTTCGCCGCGGCAGCCTTCGGTCAGCAGCACACCGGCGCCGGCCACGCCGGTGGGGTGGAACTGCCAGAACTCCATGTCCTGCAGCGCAATGCCGGCGCGGGCGGCCATGCCCAGGCCGTCGCCGGTGTTGATGAAGGCGTTGGTGGAGGCTGCGAAGATGCGGCCGGCACCGCCGGTGGCCAGCAGCACGGTCTTGGCTTCCAGGACATACAGGTCGCCGGTTTCCATCTCCAGCGCCGTCACGCCGACCACATCGCCATCGGCGTCGCGGATCAGGTCCAGGGCCATCCACTCGACGAAGAAGTTGGTCTTGGCCTTGACGTTCTGCTGGTACAGCGTGTGCAGCATGGCGTGGCCGGTGCGGTCGGCCGCAGCGCAGGCGCGCTGCACGGGCTTTTCGCCGTAGTTGGCGGTGTGGCCGCCGAAGGGGCGCTGGTAGATGGTGCCGTCGGGGTTGCGGTCGAACGGCATGCCGAAATGTTCCAGCTCGTACACCACCTTGGGGGCTTCGCGGCACATGAACTCGATGGCATCCTGGTCGCCCAGCCAGTCCGAGCCCTTGATGGTGTCGTAGAAATGGTAGTGCCAGTTGTCCTCGCTCATGTTGCCCAGCGAGGCTGAAACGCCGCCTTGTGCCGCCACGGTGTGGCTGCGGGTGGGGAACACCTTGGACAGCGAGGCCACGTTCAGGCCTGCGCGGGAGAGTTCGAGCGCGGCGCGCATGCCGGAGCCGCCCGCACCGATGATGACGACGTCAAATTTGCGCTTGGTGATGTTAGCGTTGGTGTAGCTCATTGTTTGCCTTCGGTCGCGGAAATCAGAGACGCCACAGAACCTGGATGCCCCAGCCGGCGCAGCCGACCAGCCAGACGATGGTGAAAATCTGCAGCACCAGGCGCAGGCCCACGGGCTGGATGTAATCCATGAAAATGTCGCGCACGCCCACCCAGGCATGCCAGGCCAGTGCGACGATGATGGAGAAGGTCAGAACCTTCATCCACTGGGCAGAAAAAATGCCGGCCCAGCGGTCGTAGCCGATGGGGCCTTTGGTGAAGATCAGCTGCGCGAGCAAGGCGATGGTAAACAGGGCCATGAGGGCTGCGGTCACGCGCTGGCTGAGCCAGTCACGCAGACCATAGTGGGCGCCCACAACGATGCGCTTGGAGCCGTAATTGACGGACATGGTGTTTTCCTTTGGTGCTTGCGCGGCACCGCCCACGGCGGAAACCGCTGTGTTACTCAATACAAACCGAACAGCTTCGCGCCCAGCACCAGCGTCAGCGCAATGCTGATCGCCAACGTGGCAATCGCCGAAGTCTTGCCGAACTCCTTGTTGACGGCTTCGTGGCTCACGTCCATCCACAGATGGCGCAGACCTGCGGTGAAGTGGTGCAGATACGACCAGATCAGCGCCAGTGCCAGGAGCTTGAAGAGCCAGCCGGGCGCAAAACCGACGCCCACGTTGAAGATGGCCTTGAATTTCGCGAAAGAAAATTCAGACGACACGGAATTGTCAAACATCCAGAGGATGAATGGCAGCAACAGGAACATGATCATGCCGCTGGCACGGTGCAGGATGGATACCCATGCTGCAGGTGCCATGCGGTAGGTGGTGAGGTCCTTGAAGGCGTTGATGTTGCGGAATTCAGGCCGTTTTTTGGCAAGCTCAGTCATGGCGGGTGCTTTCGTGGATGTAACGACTTTGTAATCTGGCGATGCAAGGAACACAAAATTCTATTGCAATGCAACAGCCAGGGTTTTCCATTGGTGCAATATTTTGACGTTTCTGCTCAAGTGCCAGCGTGCTGTCAGCTCAATTTGTTGTGGTAGTGATGGGTGTCGGTGCGGTAAAGACCCCGCCGTAACTCCATGGGAACATCGTTGTAGGTGTAGGCGATGCGCTCCACGCTCAGCAGGGGGGTGCCCACCGGGGTGTGCAGCAGCTGGGCCTGCTCGCCATCGGGCAGCACGGCACGGATTTTTTCTTCGGCCCGCACCATGCGGACACCAAAGTCCATTTCAAACATGGCATAGGTCGGGCCCTGGTAGCCGGCCATCTGCTCGGCCGTCAGGCCCTTGAAGGCCTGGCCGGGCAGCCAGATGTCTTCGAGAATGATGGGTTCGCCCGCAAACGACAGGATGCGCCGCGCCTGCAGCACCGGGTCGCCGCTGCGCAGCGCCAGGGCGCGCGCCACATCGGCGCTGGCACGCACGCGCCGGCATTCCAGCACGGTGCGTTGTGCTGGCCCCTCCACCCGGGCATCGCCGCTGTCGGGCAACAGCTTCAGGAAGCGGTATTGCACATGCTGCTCTGCATGGGTGGCCACGAAAGTGCCCTTGCCCTGGCGCCGCACCACGAGGTTTTCGGACGCCAGCTCGTCAATGGCCTTGCGCACCGTGCCCTGGCTCACGCGAAACCGCGCCGCCAGGTCCATTTCGCTGGGAATGGCTTCGCCGGGCTTCCATTCGCCCTGTTGCAGGCTCTGCAGGATCAACGCCTTGATCTGCTGGTACAGCGGGCTGAACGCCGGAGTCACCGCGCCCGCACCGCCGGGGAGCGGTGCAGGTGCATCAGCGTTGAACGGGAGCGAGGACATGGCGAGGCGATAGGGTGGTGCGGCTATGCGAGGCGGCCTCGCGGGCTGGATAACCGAGCTTGATCATATCTTATATAAGACATAAGACAAATTGACCTATCGCAGCAATCGGCGGTACACTCCCATGCTGTTTTGCGGGGCACGGGCTGCTGGTGACAGGCGCTGGTGCAACGTTCACCTGCACCTGTTTTCCCCCACTTCCTGGAGTTTTCACCATGAGCAAGAAGCCCGTCCGTATTGCCGTTACCGGCGCTGCTGGTCAAATCGGTTACGCCCTGTTGTTTCGTATCGCCTCCGGCGAAATGCTGGGCAAGGACCAGCCCGTCATCCTGCAGCTGCTCGAAGTGCCCATGGAAGGACCCCAGAAGGCGCTCAAGGGCGTGATGATGGAACTGGAAGACTGCGCTTTCCCTTTGCTGGCCGGCATGCAGGCCCACAGTGACCCCATGACCGCCTTCAAGGATGCCGACTACGCCCTGCTGGTCGGTTCGCGCCCCCGCGGTCCCGGCATGGAGCGCGCCGAGTTGCTGGCCGTCAATGGCGCCATCTTCATTGCGCAAGGCAAGGCACTGAACGCCGTTGCCAGCCGCAACGTGAAAGTGCTGGTGGTCGGCAACCCCGCCAACACCAACGCCTACATTGCCATGAAGAGCGCGCCCGACCTGCCGCGCAAGAACTTCACCGCCATGCTGCGCCTGGACCATAACCGCGCTGCCAGCCAGATCGCCGCCAAGACCGGCAAGCCCGTGGCCGACATCGAAAAACTCATCGTCTGGGGCAACCATTCGCCCACGATGTACGCTGACTACCGCTTTGCCACCATCCATGGCGAAAGTGTCGCCAAGATGATCAACGACCAGGAATGGAACGTCAATGTGTTCCTGCCCACGGTCGGCAAGCGCGGCGCCGC
>WOZN01000355.1 GCA_011620245.1 Acidovorax sp. | reverse complement strand
TTTTAGGTTCAACGATACGGGCCGCGCACCCGGAGGGGATGCGCGGCCCGTGAGCGAGCGGCCCGAGTGGCTTCAGCGTTCTCGGGCGTGGTTGCGGGTATGGCGCGGAAACTCGATCACCAGGTCGCTCTCGCGCAGCTTCACGCAGCAGGCCAGGCGCGACTGCGCGTCCAGTCCCCAGGCATGGTCGAGCTGGTCTTCCTCGTCATCCCTGGGCCTGGACAAAGAACTGCCCCCTTCACGTACATGCACATGACAGGTGGCGCAGGCGGCCACCATTTCGCAGGCGTGTTCGATGGCGATACCGTGGTTCAGGAAGCCCTCGCACAAGGACTCGCCCTTTTGCAGTTCGATCTCGCGCCCTTCGGGGCAGAGGTCGGGGTGGGGCAGCAGCCGGACTTTGGGCATATTTTTCCTAGGGAATCAGGCTGTCCATGGCGCGGCCCGCCAGGGCCTTCTGGATCGAAGCGTTCATGCGCCTTGCCGCAAAGGCATCGGTGGCGGCGGAAAGTGCTGCGGTGCTCAGGCGCAGTTCCTCCACCGGAGCGTCGGTCTCCAGGCCGTCGGCCACGCGGTAGATGGCTTTTCGGATGGCATCGGTTTCGGTGGGGCTGAGCAGGTCGCCGTCTTCCATGAGCGCGCTCTCGGTTGCATCCAGCAGGCGCCGCGCGTCGATCTGGGCTTCGCGCAGGGCGCGCAGCCGCATGTCGGATTGCGATGCCGCGATCGCGTCCTGCAGCATGGAGGCGATCTGTTCGTCGCCCAGGCCGTAGCTCGGTTTCACCTCGATGTGGGCCTCGATGCCGCTGCTTTGTTCGCGCGCGCTGACTGAGAGCAGGCCGTCGGCATCGATCTGGAAACTCACACGAATGTGCAGCGCGCCGGCCACGGCGGGCGGCAAGCCGCGCAGCTCGAAGCGCGCCAGCGACCGGCAGTCGGCCACCGACTCGCGTTCGCCCTGCACCACATGCAGCGACATGGCGGTCTGGCCGTCCTTGAAGGTGGTGAAGTCCTGCGCGCGCACGGTGGGCAGGGTGGAGTTGCGCGGAATCACCTTCTCCACCAGGCCGCCCATGGTTTCGATGCCGAGCGAGAGCGGGCAGACGTCGAGTAGCAGCCATTGGTCGCCGTTACCGTTGCCGGCGAGCGCATTGGCCTGCAGGGCCGCGCCGATGGCGACTACCTGGTCGGGGTCGATGTCGGCCAGTGGTTCCAGGCCGAAGTAGTCACGCACCGCATCGCGCGCGATCGGCATGCGGGTCGAACCACCGACCAGCACCACGCCGGTGATCAGGGCAGTGGAGAGCCGGGCATCGCGCAGGGCGCGCTTCGTGGCGCTCAGGGTGCGCGCGATCAGCGGCGCGCCGAGCGTGGCGAACTGGGTGCGCGAGAGGGTGGCCGCCAGCGACTGGCCACCGTCGAGCATGAGGCAGAGCTCGGCGCTGTCGTGGGTGGAGAGTTTTTCCTTGGCCGCACGCGCGGCCGTGAGCAGGGTGCGCTGCTGCGACGGGGGTAGCGCGCTCATGCCGGCAATGCCGTGTTGCGCGCAGAACCAGGCCGCGATGGCGCTGTCGAAATCGTCGCCGCCCAGGGCCGAATCGCCGCCGGTGGCAAGCACCTCGAACGTGCCCTGGCTGAGTTTCAGGATGGAGATGTCGAAGGTGCCGCCGCCCAGGTCGTAGACCGCAAAGGTGCCCTCGGCCTGCTGGTCCAGACCGTAGGCAATCGCCGCGGCCGTAGGCTCGTTGAGCAGGCGCAGCACCTTCAGGCCGGCGATGCGCGCCGCGTCCTTGGTGGCTTGGCGCTGGGCGTCGTCGAAATACGCCGGCACGGTGATCACCACTCCTGAAAGCGGGCCGCCCAGCGAGGTCTCAGCGCGCAGGCGCAGCGTGTTCAGGATCTCGGCCGAGACCTGCACCGGCGAACGCTCGCCGGCCACGGTGTGCAGGCCCACCATGCCCGGCCCGTCCTGGAACCGGTAGGGCAGGGCGGCCGCGTCTTTCAGATCGGCCAGCGAGCGGCCCATGAAACGCTTGACCGAGACGATGGTGTTGTGCGGATCGATGGCCTGTTGATCCTGGGCCTCACGCCCGACCACTGTGGCGCCGTTCTCCAGGTAACGCACCACCGAAGGCAGCAGCAAGGCGCCATGTTCGTCGGGCAGACATTCGGCCACTGCGCTGCGAACGCTCGCGATCAGGGAGTTGGTCGTGCCCAGATCAATGCCAGCGGCCAAGCGGTGCTGGTGGGGCGCAGCGCTTTGTCCGGGTTCAGCGATTTGAAGCAAAGCCATGGTGATCTTTGGTTAGAACGAAAGAAGAAAGACAACCAACAAAAATCCGATACCCGCAGCGCAGTGCCTCAACCCGGTACACCGCGAAACCGGCTTCGCCGGGCCGCAGGTGTTGTCCCCTGGGGGCGGGTGAAGCCCAGCACGGGGGGCCTTCACATGGCGAAGGATTCGCCACACCCGCAGTTGTTCTTGGCATTGGGGTTATTGAACTTGAAGCCTTCGTTCAGGCCTTCGCGCACAAAGTCGAGCTCGGTGCCGTCCAGCATGGCCAAACTCTTGGCATCGACGATGAGCCTGGTGCCTGCGGTTTCGAAGCACTGGTCGTCGGGGTTGAGCACATCGACGAACTCCAGCGCGTAGGCGAAGCCCGAGCAGCCGCTGGTCTTGACCGCGAGGCGCAGGCCGATGCCGCTGCCACGCTTGGCCAGCGATTTTTCAACGTGCCGCGCTGCGGCGGGGGTCATCGAGATGTTCATGACAGGTCCTTTCTGTGGCGGGCGTGCCCCTCTCCCCAGAGGGGCGCCAGAGCAACGCCGAAGCGAGGGGGAGTTACCCGGGGCAGCCGTGGAGCCGGCCTCGCCGGGCCACCAGCTGCGTCCCCCTGGGGGGAAGACGCGAAGGGGCGCAGGGGGGATTCCATTTCAGACTGAAAATGAGGAACCGCAACCGCAGGTTGTGGCAGCGTTCGGGTTGTGGATCACAAAGCGCGAGCCTTCCAGGCCGTCTTCAAAATCGACGCGCGCGCCGAGCACGTACTGCTGGCTCATGGCGTCGACCACCAGGGCCACGCCTTCGGTCACGGTCAGGGTGTCGTCTTCGTTGACCTGGTCGTCGAATGCGAAACCATAAGAGAAACCCGAGCAGCCGCCGCCGGTCACATACAGGCGCAGCTTGAGGGTGGGGTTGCCCTCTTCGACGATCAGGGCCGCCACCTTGGCTGCAGCCGCTGGCGTGAAATCCAGCATTGGCGGCATGGTGGCGGAGGGGGCGCAGGGAGCGGGTTTGGCAGCGGCAGCAACTTGCATGGTGGTGACTCCGGTGGTGGTGTGGCAGGGGGTGTTTTCAGCGTGTGCTGGAGGCGCAGGCGGGTTGTTCGGACACCAGGGTGGTGGCCTCGCCCGCGGCCTGGCGCGAGCGGAAGTCGGCCACGGCGGCCTTGATTGCGTCTTCGGCCAGGATGGAGCAGTGGATCTTCACGGGCGGCAGGGCCAGTTCCTCGGCGATCTGCGAGTTCTTGATCGCCAGCGCTTCGTCCAGCGTGCGGCCCCGCACCCACTCGGACACAAGCGAACTCGACGCGATCGCCGAGCCGCAGCCATAGGTCTTGAACTTGGCGTCCTCGATCACGCCCTGGGCATTGACACGGATCTGCAGGCGCATCACATCGCCGCAAGCCGGCGCACCGACCATGCCGGTGCCGACGCTGGCATCGTTGGCGTCGAAGGCGCCCACGTTGCGCGGGTTTTCATAGTGATCGACGACTTGTTCGCTGTAGGCCATGGTGGTTCTCCTGGGGTGTTGTGCGGACTTGTGTTGAAGGGTTCAATGTTCAGACCATTGGATGGTGCCGAGGTCGATGCCGGCCTGGACCATGTCCCACAGCGGGCTCATGGCACGCAGGCGGTTCACGACCTCGGTGACCTGGGCAATCGTGAAATCGATCTCTTCGACCGTTGTGAAACGGCCGATGGAAAAACGCACCGAGCTGTGCGCGAGTTCGTCACTGCGGCCCATGGCCCGCAGCACGTAGCTGGGCTCCAGGCTGGCCGAGGTACAGGCCGATCCCGAAGACACGGCCACGCCCTTGATGCCCATGAGCAGGGACTCGCCTTCGACGTAGTTGAAGCTGCAGTTGAGGTATTGCACGGCGCGCTGGCTCTCGTCGCCGTTGAGCACGACGCAGTCCATCTGCTGGAAGCCGGCCCAGAGGCGGTCGCGCAGGGTCTTGATGCGGGCGTTGTCGGCGGTCATGTTTTCGCGCGCCAGCCAGAAGGCTTCGCCCATGCCCACGATCTGGTGCGTGGCCAGCGTGCCCGAGCGCATGCCGCGCTCGTGGCCACCGCCGTGCATCTGGGCGTCGATGCGCACGCGCGGCTTGCGGCGCACGTACAGCGCGCCGATGCCCTTGGGGCCGTAGATTTTGTGTGCCGACAGCGACATCAG
>WOZN01000038.1 GCA_011620245.1 Acidovorax sp. | reverse complement strand
TGTCGATCCTGGACGGGCATTGCCGCTATGCCCACGTGGGCGCACTGCGCGGCGAGTTCGTGCCGGTTTGCGCCATATCCAGGAGACCGTGCCGCAGTTGGGCAAAGCCCAGCGCTGGTACGCCCTGGTGCGCTGCATCGCCCAGCGAATACTGGCCTCTCAGCCCAAGCCGAACCCATTGCCGCCAGCATTGCAGAGTGGGTAACCGAGGAAAATAGGGTCATGTGCCCCGTCACCCCTATCCCCAACGCCATACCGCTGTGAACAAAAACCTGTGGCTGCTGGCCCTGTGCCAGGGCCTTTTCCTGACCAACAACGTGGTCTTCATCGCCATCAACGGCCTGGTGGGCCTGCAGCTGGCGCCGTTTGGCTGGATGGCCACGCTGCCCGTGATGGGCTATGTGGTGGGCGGTGCGCTGTCCACCCCGCTGGTGGCGCGCAGCCAGGCGCGCTGGGGGCGGCAGGTGTCGTTCCAGATCGGGCTGGTGGTGGCGGTGTTGTCGGCGCTGCTGTGTGCCTTGGCGGCGTTTGCAGGCAACTTCTGGCTGCTGTGCACGGCCACGCTGGTGGCGGGCTACTACAGCGCCAACGGCCAGCTCTACCGCTTTGCCGCAGCCGAACTCGCTGCCCCCGATTATCGGGAAAAGGCGGTGTCTCTGGTGCTGGCCGGCGGCCTGCTGGGCGCCATTGCGGGGCCCAACCTGGCCAGCGCCACGCGCACGCTGTTTCCGGCAGCGTTTGCGGGTGCCTATGTGGCGCTGATGGCCGTGGCGCTGTTGTCCATGGCATGCATGGCCGCCATCCGTTTCGAGGTGCAGCCGCCGGTACTCAACGCAGCAGGCCAGCCCGCCCTTGGCCGGCCGTTGCCTGAACTGATGCGGCAACCGGCCTTCATCGTGGCAGTGCTGGGCGCCGCCCTGAGCTATGGCGTGATGAACCTGCTGATGGCCGCCACGCCGCTGGCCATGCAGGTGTGTGGCTTCGCTTTTGATGACGCGGCGCTGGTGCTGCAGTGGCATGTGATTGGCATGTTTGCGCCGGGCTTCTTCACGGGCCACCTCATAAAGCGCTGGGGCGTTCTGACCATCATGGGGGCGGGTGTGCTGCTGAACCTGGCCTGCGTGGCTGTGGCGCTGATGGGGGTGGACTTGCACCACTTCGGCATTGCGCTGTTCATGCTGGGGGTGGGCTGGAATTTCCTGTTCACCGGCAGCACCGCGCTGGCCCTGACGGCCTACCGCCCTGAAGAAAAGGACCGTGCCCAGGCCGCCCTTAATTTCTGCGTGTTTGCCACGCTGGCCGTGAGTTCGCTGTTCTCGGGCGTGCTGGTCACCACCCAGGGCTGGACGCTGCTCAACTATGGCTCGCTGGCGCCTATTGCGATCACGGGTGCGGCCTTGCTGTGGCTGGCGTTGCGGCAGCGCCGGGCGCGGGTGACTTGAGAGTCTGATCCAGGTGTTGTGGGAAGGCGCAAGCGCGCACGAGCAGGCCTTTCACCCCGCAGTCAGGCCAACTGGCGGGGCCCCTCAATCCAGCGCTGGGCAGCGCTGCACCAGCCACTGGCGCAGCAGCGCAAACACCGGCGCGGCGAGGTCGGGGCTTTCGTTGAACAGCTCGTGGTGCAGCGATTCAAAGCAGTGCGACTGCACCACGCCCCGGGGTGCCGCTGCGGCAAACGCCCGGCTGCCCGCGGGATGGACCAACTTGTCGGCTCCGGCCCACATCAGCAGGGTGGGCACGCTCCAATGCGCGGCCCGCGCCACGGTGGCCGGCCCGCTTTCGGCAATGAACCGGGCGAGGCGGCCGCTGATGCGGTTGTGGCACAGCGGGTCGGCCAGATAGGCGGCCACCACGGCCGGGTCGTGCGAGAGGTATTGCGCATCGAGCCCATTGCCCACGCGCAGGTTGGGCAGGATGCGTGGCAGCGTGGCCAGCAGCAGCTTTTGCAACCCGTTCAGGCGCGGGTCCAGCGCGGGCGACGACAACACCAGCGCATCCACCGGCCGCAGGTGCAGCGACACGAACCGCGCCGCCACCAGCCCGCCCATGCTGTGGCCCAGCAGCACCAGCGGCTGGCCTGGCGCCATGCGGGCGCGGGTGGCGTCCACCATGTCGGCCAGATCGTCCAGCAGGCGCATGTCCGCGGTGAGGCCGCCGCGCGGCCCGCCCGACTCGCCATGGCCATACTGGTCATAGCCGCGCACGGCAAAGCCCCAGGCGTTGAGGCGCCGCGCCACGGCGTCGTAGCGCCCCACATGCTCGCCCAGGCCATGCACCAGCAGCACCGTGCCGCGGGTTGTGCCCTCCGTCAAAGGCCAGTCCTGCACCGCCAGGTTTTCACCGTCTGCCGCGGTGAACGTCGTCAAGGTGCTCAAGGTAGAAACAATGGTGTCAGACATGGGTTGGGCAAGGGTGGCGTGCAGCGCGGGCGTTCAGGCAGCACGCGTTGCGGTGGAGGCCCCGGCAGACCGCTGGGCAAACTGGACCGGCGAGGCCGTGCGAGAAGGTCGCCTGGCGCTGCGCATGGCCGGGGCCAGCGCTCAGGCGGCAGGGGCCTTTGATGCGACTTGCTGCGCCATGGCACCGATGACATGGGCCACCGAGGCCGTAAGGCGCTTGGCATAGGGTACATGCAGGAACTCGTTGGGGCCGTGGGCGTTGCTCTTGGGGCCGAGCACGCCGCACACCATCATCTGGGCCTTCGGGAAGCCTTCGCTGAGCATGTTCATCAGCGGGATGGTGCCGCCCTGGCCGATGTAGCCGCAGGGCGCGCCGAAATGCGCCTGCGAGGCCGCGTTCAGGGCATTTTCAAACCACGGCGTAATGGCCGGGGCATTCCAGCCCGTGGCGCTGCCGCCACTTTCGAACGTGACACGCGCCTGGTAGGGCGCGTTGTCTTCGAGCAGGGTTTTGAGCTCTTGCACGGCCTGGGCGGCATCCACCAGGGGAGGCAGGCGCAGGCTGAGCTTGAAGGCGGTGCAGGGGCGCAGCACGTTGCCGGCGTCCTGCAGCGCAGGAAAGCCCTCGGCGCCCGTGACGCTGAGCGTGGGCGTCCAGGTGCGGTTGAGCAGCGCCTGCAGGGGGTCGGTGGTGGTGGGCAGCACAAACTGGGTGGAGCCGCCGCAGTCGTAATGCGCCCAGGGAAAGCGCTTGTAGACCTCTTCACCCAGGATGGCGGCCGTGGCCTGGGCCTGGGCCAGGCGGTCGGCGGGCACCTGGCAATGGAAGCTGGCGGGCAGCAGGCGGCCGGTGGCGCTGTCTTCAAGCCGGTCGAGCACCTGGCGCATGATGCGAAACGACGAGGGCACCAGGCCCGAGGCGTCGCCCGAGTGGATGCCTTCGGTCAGGACCTCGACCCTGAGCGTGCCGCTGGCCATGCCGCGCAGGCTGGTGGTGAGCCACAACTGGTCGTAGTTGCCGGCGCCGCTGTCCAGGCAGATCACCAGCCCCACGTCGCCCAGGCGGGGGCGCAGGGCGTCGATGTAGGGCAGCAGGTCGCGCGAACCGCTTTCCTCGCAGGTTTCGATGAGGCCCACGATGCGGGGGTGCGGCATGTTCTGGCGCTTCAACTCCTGCACGGCGGCGATGCTGGCGTACACCGCGTAGCCGTCGTCAGCGCCCCCCCGGCCGTAGAGCTTGCCGTCTTCGTATTTGGGTGTCCAGGGGCCCAGGTCGCTGCGCCAGCCCGAGAACTCGGGTTGCTTGTCCAGGTGGCCGTACATCAGCACCGTCTGGCTGGCGGCGGCCTCGGTGGCCTCGATCTCGAAAAACAGCACAGGGGTGCGGCCGGGCAGGCGCACGATCTCCAGGCGCAGGCCGGCCACCTTTTGCGCCTCGACCCATGTGGCGGCGTTGTGCACCACGGTGTCGATGAAACCCTGCTGTGCCCATTCGGGCGCAAACATTGGCGATTTGGCCGGAATGGCGATGTATTCGGTGAGTTGGCGCAGGATGTCGCTGTCCCACGCCTGGCCGATCCGCTCCAGCGCCAGCGCGGGTTCAAGGACTTGGGTGGGGACACGGGCATTCATGGGCGGGCTCCTGCAGCAGTTCGAAACCCGCATTCGACCACAACGCGCCCATAGGCGCCCCGGCTGCATGAAAGACGCCGGGTGTGCATGGGGATTGCGGTCCGCCCCAGCCAGCGCGGGGTGCGCCAAGCGAAATCAATTCTTTCATGACTTGCGCAAAACAGGCCCAGGCAAGCGCCTGCCACAAAGGCATTTACCGTTGCGGCATCCTTGTTTGTGAACTCCTTGGGTGGCACCCAGGTGGAAGGTATCAGGCACGCTCAAAATGGAACACCGCCGTGCCCGCCAATGCGTTCGGGCACCAGCGGACGGCGCGCCCGTCCTGCAGGCCGAACGAGTCGATCACGCGCAGATTGTTTTTGAGCGCCAGCACCTCGAAATCCTTGTAGGTGCCCACGCGGATGTTGGGCGTGTCATACCACTGGTAGGGCA
>WOZN01000191.1 GCA_011620245.1 Acidovorax sp. | reverse complement strand
ACACAGGCCCCGTTGCGCTGTCCACGATCAGTGCGCGCCAGGGCACATCGCTGTCGTATCTCGAGCAGCTTTTCAGCGCCCTCAAGCGGGCCGGGCTGGTTGACAGCACGCGCGGGCCCGGAGGCGGTTATGCCCTGGCCCGCAAGCCCGAGCAGGTGTCGGTGGCCGATATCGTGGTGGCGGTAGAGAACCACAAGCCTGGTGAGGAGAGCGCGCCAGCGGCGCACGGGTCGTCGCCAATGGTGTCCATGACCGGATCACTCTGGACGGCGTTCAACGCGCGGGTTCTGGAATACCTCCAGTCCGTCACGCTGCGCGACCTCGTGGCCGAGCAGCAGGCGCGGGGCGTGCGGGTCGAGTCGCCGGTGGTGGCGCGCGCGAAACTGGCCCACCGTCCAGCGCCGCTGATGGCCCGCGCTGACGTGCCCAATTCGGTCTTTGCGTTGGGTGCCATGCCGGCGCTGGCCCGCAAATGAATGCGCGCGGCGACCAGGTCGCCGCTACCAGGACAGGAGCGGCGACTACGAAGCGCTGAACTTGGCCAGAAACGCTCCACGCTGGATCAAGATGTTGCGCAAAACGGCTTCATGGCCGACACCGCAACCGCCTGACCTCCAACATCCTTGCGGCCTCCTGCACGCTGGCCAGTTCTGGGCCAGGCGGTTGCTACGTCTGCGCTCGGTGTTCTTCGTCAGCATGACTGACGCAAAACAGGCCCAGGCAAGCCGCCTGCCACAAAGGCATGTACCGTTGTGGCATCCTTATTTGCGTAAGTCTTAAATTAGTCGAGACACCGCTCACCGCGGCGCGCCGCGCGGCAAGCCCAGGGCCATTGCCCCCAACGCACCCTGCGCGAGTCCATAGAGGCCATAGAACATCCCCACACCCACGGCGGCCGGCGCTGCCACACCAAAGGGCGCCAGCGCAGCCACGGCGGCAGCCTCGCGCGTGCCCCAGCCGCCCACGCTCAGGGGCAGCGCCGCCATCAGAAACACGGGGGCCATCGCCCAGGCCCACACGCGCGCAGGCAGCACCACGCCCAGCGCCATGCCGCCTGCGGCCAGTGCGGCCGCCGACAGCAGCTGCACCGCAGCCGAAGCCAGCGCCTGCCCCACCCACTGGCGGCGAAAGTCCGGGCGACCTGCGGCCAACCGCAGCGGCACCAGCCAGCCGCCCTGCAACCGGGCGGGACTGATACGCAGCAGCACCGGCAGCGCCCAGGGCAGCGCCAGCCACAGCAGCGTTCCGGCCAGCATCAGCGCGGCGAAAACGCCCGCCGGCAGGTGCAGCCAGGGGGCCAGCATATCGGCACAGGCGGCTGCTCCCAGGCCGCCAATGGCGCACAGCATCCACAGGCCGCTGACGCGATCGAGCACGACCGACCAGCCGGCAGCCGCCGCGTCCTGCCCGGCGCGGCGCAGCGCCATGGCACGGTACACATCACCGCCGACCACGGCACCCGGCAGCAGCGCATTGAGCCCCATGGCCTGGAAGTACCAGCGGCAGGCGTCAAGCCAGCCTGCCTCGGCCCCCAGCCAGCGCGCGAGCGCTTGCCAG
The DNA here is from genome assembly GCA_011620245.1 of Acidovorax sp. Classification (GTDB taxonomy): domain Bacteria; phylum Pseudomonadota; class Gammaproteobacteria; order Burkholderiales; family Burkholderiaceae_C; genus Acidovorax. Next base: position 2,913 of record WOZN01000191.1, on the reverse strand, counting down.
CGCAAGGCTGAAACGATGTTGGAGGCCATGGCCGCCAGCAGCCCCACCAGCAGCCACCCGGGCTGTGCCTGGCGCAACTGCGCCGCCACACGCGCCGGGTCGGCCAGCGCCAGCACCAGGCCGAGCAAGAACAGTCCCAGCAGGCCGCGCAGCAGGGCTTTGTACGAGCGCCTCACGCTATGCTATCAATAGCTAATGGCGCTTGATTGACGGCCGCATCGGCCCGATTGGACCTGTTTTCTGGCACATATTCCTGCGCATGGAACTGCGCCGCCCCTCCGGCTTCGTGGTACACGCGCATCAGCAGTTCGCCGATCAGCCCGGCGGCGATCATTTGCACACCCATCAGCACCAGCATCACGCCGACCAGCAGCAACGGGCGGCCGCCAATGTCTTCACCCAGCAGCTTTTGCACCAGCAGCCAGATCAGAATCAGCCCACCCGGCGCAGCCAGCCACAGCCCCAACCCACCGAACGCGTGCAGCGGCCGCTGGCGGTAGCGCATGAAAAAGACGATGAGGATCAAGTCCAGGATGACGCGGAAGGTGCGGTCGATGCCGTAGTTGGACACCCCGCGTGTGCGGGCGTGGTGGCGCACCGGCACCTCGGTGATGCGCGCACCCACGTCTTTGGCCAGCGACGGGATGAAGCGGTGCAGCTCGCCATACAGCCGTATGCGGTCGATGATGGGACGGCGGTAGGCCTTGAGCGCACAGCCATAGTCGTGCAGGTGCACGCCGGTGGTGCGCGAGATGAGGCGATTGGCGATGCGCGAGGGCAGCTTGCGCGACAGTTCGGCGTCCTGCCGGTCCTTGCGCCAGCCACTGACCATGTCCACTGCGGGGTCGGTTTCCAGGCGTTCCAGCAGCAGCGGAATATCGTCCGGCTCGTTTTGCAGGTCGGCGTCCAGCGTCACGACGTAGCGCCCACGCACGCGATCGAAACCCGCCTGCAGTGCGCTGGACTGGCCGTAGTTGCGCGCCAGGAACACCGGGCGCAGCCAGGGGCGCGTGGCGGCAAGCTCGCGCAGCTTGTCCGCGCTGCCATCGCGCGAACCGTCGTCCACCGCCAGCAATTCGAAACTGAGTGGCTGCGCGGACATGGCATGGGCGATGCGCTCCACGAGATCGGGCAGGTTCTCGACCTCGTTGTAGATGGGCACCACGATGGATACATCGGGTGCGCAGGGAAAGGCGGTGGTCATGGAAGCGACAGACTGTAGCGAGATAATGGATACGATTGTGCCTTGAGCGCCCCCATGCTACGGGGAAATTGTTCCCGGTCGCGCTGTCCACCTCATCACTCGCTTCATGACCGCCACCACTGCGCCGCGCGCGTTTTCGTCAAGCCCTGTCTGGGCGCACCCCTTGTTCTGGCTGGTATTTTTTACGCTGGCGCACATTGCTGTGCGCGTGGCGGTTTCGCCCTCAGTCAAATGGGACGAGGCCGAGCAGATTCTTTGGACCCAGCAGCTGTCCATGGGCTACGGCTCCCAGCCGCCGCTGTACACCTGGCTGCAGTGGCTGGTAAACCAGGTTTTGGGGCCCACCGTGCTGTCGCTGTCGGTGCTCAAGCATTCGCTGCTGGCGCTGACCTATGCGTTCATGTATCTGGCAGCCCGCGAATTGCTCGACGAGCGCGGTGCTTTCTGGGCATCCGCCAGCATGCTGCTGATGCCCCCCCTGGGCTGGTATTCGGTGCGCGACCAGACCCACACGGTGCTGGTTGCAGCGATGGTCTGCGCCGCCTGGTGGCTGCTGCTGCGCATCGTGCGCAAGCCGCGTTCGCTGGACTTCGCCCTGCTGGGGCTGGTATGTGGCCTGGGCATGCTGGCCAAGTACAGCTTTGCGCTGGTGGCGGTGGCCATGCTGGTGGCGGCGCTGTCGGTTCGCACGACACGGAGCGCTTTGCTGTCGCATGGATGGTGGTGGGCTCCGATCGTCGGGCTGCTGGTGGTGCTGCCGCACGCGGTCTGGCTGTTTTCGCACCTGCATGTGGCCACCGCCGAAACCATCCAAAAAATGAATATCCAGCCGGAAGCTGGCTGGGGCCAAGGCTTCTTGAGCCTTGTCGAAGGTGTGGCCGGCTCGCTGCTCCTGTGGATATTGATCGCGCTGTGGGCCTTTCGGGCGAATTGGTGGCGCACACCTGTTACGCCAGCCTCCCCTGCGATGCATCAGATGTTCATGCGCTTTTTGCTGCTGATCATGCTGGCGCTGGCTGGCATGGTGCTGTTTGCGGGTGTCACGAATTTCAAAGGCCGCTGGATACTGCCGCTACTGTGCGTGGCGCCGCTGGCCGCCTTTGCGGCGCGACCCCAGCTGCAGCAGGATCCGCGTGGTGGACGCTATTCGGTCACGATCTTCGTCATGGCGGTCATCATCCTCGTTTCGGCCGGCCTGCGCCCTTGGTTCAGCGGGCTGCGCGGCGGGGTGGATGAGCTCAACCACCCCGCCGTTGAGCTGGCCCAGGAACTGAGCAAGATGGGCTACGACGGCCTGGGCACGATCGTGGCATCGGACCATATGTTGGGCGGCATGCTGCGAGTGCGCTTCCCCCAGGCGTTCGTGGATGCCTGCAGATCCCCCGAGATCGGCATCCCGCAATGCGTGGCGGACCATGCCGAACGCAGCAGACGTGCAGGCAAGGGGCTGCTGCTGGTCTCGCGTGCGGACCGCATCGCTCCCGGCTGGTGGGAGCAGGCACTTTCACGCGTCGCACCGCAGCCGGTTCGCTCAATCGACCTGCCTTTTCACAGGGTGCGCGAGGGCACTCCTTTCGCTCACTACAGCTACGTCTGGTACCCCCCGGCCAAACAGCCTTGAACCTAGAAACGGCAGTTGACCGCTTTGCGTCCCTTGCCAGGCCGCATGAAATCAACGCTGGATGGCTTCGATGGCGCTCACCTGGTGG
>WOZN01000411.1 GCA_011620245.1 Acidovorax sp. | reverse complement strand
TCGATCTGGACCGGGACTGCAGCCGCAGCACCCGCGTTGAACGCAGAACCCGCGCCCGACCAGGTGCCCAGCTGAATGGACAGGCTGCCGCCACCTACCGGCGCGTTAGTGGCGCCCAGCGCTGCAGAAGCCACCGACTGCGCCCGCGCCAGTTGCGCCACACCGACACTGAAAGACGTGGCACTGGCCGCACCCGACACACTGACCTGCACAGCGCCAACATTGGACGATGTGGCAACCATGGCACTCCAGGAACTGTTTTGGGACAATTTGGACGCCGCATCGGACAGCGTGGACATCAACGACTTCACCTGCGAAAAGATGGAAATCTTGGATTGGATGGACGACGCAACCGTCTGCAGCTTGTTGAGCGGCTGCTTTTCAAGCGCCACCAATTTCGAGACGATCGTCTCTACATCCAAACCACTGCCAATACCTGCGGATGAAAGGCCCATATAACCTCCTGCATTGCGTCATACACACAGCCCGGTCCACAGCGCTCCGCTCCATCGTGGAAAACCCAGACGACTAGGCACTGCAGAGCAAAACAGAAATGCCGGCATGCCGCGCAACAGGGCACCCGGCCAAGCCGATTACCACCAAATATCGGCACCTGCGTGCAAAACTTGAATTTTGCGCCCGCCTGGCACCCACCGGAGAGCTTACTGGAGCAGTTTCAGCACTGTCTGCGGCAGCTGATTGGCTTGTGCGACCATGGCGGTACCTGCCTGCTGCAGGATCTGGGCGCGCGACAGATTCGCGGTTTCTGCTGCGAAGTCTGCATCCATGATGCGGCTGCGTGATGCCGACTGGTTCTCCGAGGCCACCTGCAAATTGCCAATCACGGCATCAAAGCGGTTCTGAACAGCACCAAAAGTAGCGCGCGCGGTGGTGATTTCGTCGATTGCGTCGTCAAGAACGTCCATCGCGGTTTTGGCATTCGTATCTGTCGTGATATCACCAGCCGTAACAGTAGCAAGACCCAGGCCAACAGAAAGGTCGGTGGTAACAACATCAATTTGATCGGTACCTACATTGTTGGCACCCACTTGAAATGTCAGCGTTGCACCGGTGCTTAGCAGGTCCGTTCCGTTGAATTTGGTACCCGTCAAAACGCGGGTGACCTCCTCGTTGAGTTGCTGGAACTCGGCATCAAGATTGGTACGGTCACTGGTACCGTTTGACGCATTGGCCGATTGCACGGCCAACTCACGCATGCGCTGCAGCGACTCGCTCACCTTGCCCAACGCGCCTTCTGCCGTCTGCGCCAGCGAGATGCCGTCGTTAGCGTTGCGGACGGCTACGTTCATGCCGCGTACTTGCGCACCCATGCGTTCAGCAATTGCCAAGCCGGCGGCATCGTCCTTGGCGCTGTTCACCCGCAGACCCGATGAAAGGCGCTGCATGGACGTCGTCAGAGAATTTTGCGAAACACCCAAATTGCGTTGTGCATTGAGTGATGCGATGTTGGTGTTGATACCTGCCATGGTGATAGCTCCTTGTGTAAAACCAGAACTTCCGACATTGCTGCCGGTGTCGATGCCGACTCACGCCGGCTGCCTTTTCCTCTAGCGTCAACACAGTTCACATAGTCTGTTGTCGCCGGGTACAGGGCTTTAATTCCCTGATGGATGTGTTATCGGACCCGTGCACAACAAACTTTAGGGCTGGCGTAACTTTTTGTGTGCAAAGTTCACAGCAATCTCACTGCTACGCCGGTGCATCGACCGATTTGTATTTTTTTGATAGCTGTCAGCGCACACCAATAAAGGGCTTGAGGCATAAATGACCAAAACCGAGCGCGGGAAACGCGATTCACCCGTCTGAAGATCACCCCACGCACAAATGTGTCAGCGGCGCAATCTGGCAGCCCAAGCGGGCCTTGTTCGCGCCAATGGGCGCTAAAGACTCTGCCAGAATCCCCCACCATGCTCGTCATCATTGGTTACATCGTCAGCCTGGTCTGCGTCTTTGGCGTGTTCATCCTGCATGGCGGAAACATTGGCGTGGTGCTGAAGGCGCTGCCTTTTGAAATGGCCACCATCGGCGGTGCGGCCCTTGGGGCTTTTGTGGTCAACAACCAGCCCAAGGTGATCAAGGCCACCCTGGCAGCCATCCCCGTGGCGCTCAAGGGGTCCAAATACACCAAGGCGCGCTACATGGAGCTGATGGCGATGCTCTATGACATCCTGCAAAAAGCCCGCAAAGAGGGGTTGATGGCGATTGAAAAGGATGTCGATGCGCCCGCAGAGTCCGAGATATTCAACAAATACCCTACGGTGGGCAGTGACCACCATGTGATCGAGTTCATGACCGATTACCTGCGCATGATGGTGTCGGGCAACCTCAATTCGCACGAAATCGAGGCGCTGATGGAGAGCGAGATCGACACCCACCACCAGGAGGCCTATGCGCCGGTGGCGGCGCTCAACCGTGTGGCCGGCGCCTTGCCGGCCTTTGGCATTGTGGCCGCCGTGCTGGGGGTGGTGAACACCATGGGCTCGGTGGGCCAGCCGCCGTCGGTGCTGGGCGCCATGGTCGGGTCGGCGCTGGTGGGTACCTTTCTGGGGATTTTGCTGGCCTATGCCTTTGTGGAGCCGCTGGCAGGGATGGTGGAGCAAAAAGCCGACGATGCGGCCAAGGAGCTGCAATGCATCAAAAACACGCTGCTGGCCAGCATGCAGGGCTATAACCCGGCCACGGCCATCGAGTTTGGCCGCAAGGTGCTTTTTTCGACGGACCGCCCCAGCTTCTCCGAGCTGGAGGGGTATGTAAAGGGCAAGAAGTAAGCAAGTAAGCAATAAGCGCGCTCCGCGCCAGAGCACAACGCCATGGCAGAAAAAAAACTCCAACCCATCATCATCAAGCGCGTCAAGAAGAGCAGCCATGCCGCCCATGGCGGGGCGTGGAAGATTGCCTACGCCGACTTCATGACGGCCATGATGGCCTTCTTTTTGCTAATGTGGCTGCTGGGCTCGACCGCCCAGGGCGAACTGCAGGGCATTGCCGCCTATTTCAACTCGCCCCTGAAGGTGGCCATGGCGGGCGGCGATGGGGCGGGCAACAGCTCCAGCGTGATTCCTGGCGGGGGCACCGATCTGACCAAGGTGCATGGACAGGTGCGGCGCTCCGAATCCGAACAGGACAAGAATCGCCGCATGAGCATCGACACGGCGCGCGCCGAGCGGGCCAGGCAGGACGCAGCGCGCATCAAGGCCCTGCAGTCCAAGATCGATGCCATGATCACGGAGAACCCGCGGCTCAATGAATACAAGTCGCAAATCCGCATCGATGTCACGCCGGACGGCCTGCAGATCCAGATCGTGGACAACCAGAACCGCCCCATGTTTGACAGTGGCAGCGCCATGGTCAAACCCTATATGCGCGACATTCTTCGCGAAATTGGCGCGGCGCTGGGGGGCGTGGAAAACCGCATCAGCCTGGCCGGCCATACCGACGCCTTGCCCTACAGCAACAGCGACCGGGGCTACAGCAACTGGGAGCTGTCGGCCGACCGCGCCAATGCCGCGCGCCGCGAACTGGTTGCGGCGGGCATGCCAGACGCTAGATTGGGGCGGGTCGTAGGGATGGCCGCCAGCGATTTGCTGGAGCCCGACAACCCGCTCGCCCCTGCCAATCGGCGCATCACCATCACCATTTTGACGCATGAGGCCGAAGAAAGACTCATGGGCAAAGGCATTCCGACCGTCACTTCCACCCAGTTGATGAAAGAAAAGCAGGAAAATGCCGATCCTGCCAGGTAACCATTGCGGCATGCGTTATGACATACGTTACGGCATGCGTTACGACTTGTCACACAACCTGCACTCCTTGACAATATCCCCAGCCAATTTCGACCGAAAGGGTCCCAAGTGACCACCGCCCTTCGCTTTTTGATCGTTGACGATTTTTCCACCATGCGACGCATTATTCGCAATCTGCTCAAGGAAAGCGGATTTGCCGAGGCCGATGAGGCCGAGGACGGCGTGGCCGCGCTCAACAAGCTGCGCAACAGCAAATTCGACTTCGTGGTGACCGACATCAACATGCCGAACATGAACGGCTTTCAGTTGCTTGCCGAGATCAAGAAGGACGACAAGCTCAAGCACCTGCCTGTGCTGATGGTGACGGCAGAGGCGCGCAAGGAAGACATCGTGGCCGCTGCCCAAGGGGGTGCTGCGGGCTACATCGTCAAGCCTTTTACCAAGGCGACCCTCGAGGAGAAGGTCACCCTGATTATCAAGAAGATGGGGTTATGACGCCATGGTGCCAACCGAGAATTCGCCGGCGGATTCCGCCGATGTTCACCACAAGATCGGGCAACTGACGCGCCAGCTGCACGATGCGCTGAACGAACTGGGCTATGCCGAAAAGCTGCGCGGCTCCATGGACGAATTGCCCGATGCGCAAAGCCGGCTGTCGTATATCGCCCGGCTCACCGGGGAAGCGGCTGAGAAAGTGCTCTATCGCGTGGAGCAGGCCAAGGCGCAGCACGATTTCATTGCGCAAGAAA
>WOZN01000135.1 GCA_011620245.1 Acidovorax sp. | reverse complement strand
GGCCAGCGAGTTGATCAGGCCGATGTTCGGGCCTTCCGGCGTTTCGATCGGGCAGACGCGGCCGTAATGGGTCACATGCACGTCGCGCACTTCGAAGCCGGCACGCTCACGGGTCAGACCCCCCGGGCCCAGTGCCGAGACACGGCGCTTGTGCGTGATTTCGGCCAGCGGATTGGTCTGGTCCATGAACTGCGACAGCTGCGAGGCGCCGAAGAACTCCTTCAACGCCGCCGAGATCGGCTTGCTGTTGATCAGGTCGTGCGGCATGAGCGGCTCTTGCTCGGCCTGGCCCAGGCGCTCCTTCACAGCCTTCTCGATGCGTGCCAGGCCCGTGCGGTACTGGTTCTCGGCCAGCTCGCCCACGCAGCGCACGCGGCGGTTGCCCAGGTGGTCGATGTCATCGACTTCGCCATTGCCGTTGCGCAGGTCCACCAGGATCTTGACCACGGCCAGGATGTCTTCGTTGGAGAGCACCATGGGGCCGGTGGATTCGTCGCGGCCGATCCTGGCGTTGAACTTCATGCGGCCCACGCGCGACAGGTCGTAGGTGTCGGGGTTGTAGAACAGGCGCTGGAACAGGGCCTGCACGGCGTCTTCCGTGGGCGGCTCGCCGGGACGCATCATGCGGTAGATGGCCACGCGGGCAGCAAACTCGTCCACCGTTTCGTCGATGCGCAGCGTCTGCGAGATATAGGCGCCCTGGTCGAGTTCGTTGGTGTAGATGACCTGCAGATCCTGCACGCCGGCGCTGCGCAGCTTCTTGAGCAGCGCTTCGGTCAGCTCTTCGTTGGCCTTGGCGATGATCTCGCCCGTGTCCGCGTCCACGATGTTGCGGGCCACGACGCGGCCGATCAGGAAATCCTCGGGCACGCTGATATGCGTGGTGCCCGACTGCTCGAGCTCGCGCGTATGGCGCGCCGTGACGCGCTTGTCCTTGGCCACGATCACCTTGCCGGACTTGTCCGTAATATCGAAGCGGGCCACCTCGCCGCGCAGACGCTCGGGCACGAATTCCATCTGTGCGCCGCTGTCCATCAGGCGGAAGTTGTCGTTGACGAAGAAGTTCGCCAGGATGGACTCGGGGTTCAGGCCGATGGCCTTGAGCAAAATCGTGACCGGCATCTTGCGGCGGCGGTCCACGCGGAAATAAAGGATGTCCTTGGGGTCGAACTCGAAGTCCAGCCACGAGCCGCGATAGGGAATGATCCGCGCCGAAAACAGCAGCTTGCCCGAACTATGCGTCTTGCCCTTGTCATGCTCGAAGAACACGCCGGGCGAACGGTGCAGCTGCGAGACGATCACGCGCTCGGTGCCGTTGATGATGAACGAGCCCTTGTCGGTCATGAGCGGCACTTCGCCCATGTAAACCTCCTGCTCCTTCACTTCCTTGACCACCTTGGACTGCGATGTCGAGGACTCGCGGTCATAGATGATCAGCTGCACCTTGGCGCGCACGGCCGAGGCGAAGGTCAGACCGCGGGTCTGGCATTCACGCACATCGAAAGCCGGCTTGGCCAGGTTGTACTCGATGAACTTCATCTCCACAAAACCGTTGTGGGAGACGATGGGAAAGGCGGCGTCGAATGCAGCCTGAAGGCCTTCGATGGTTCTTTTCTGGGGCGCTTTATCAGCCTGCAGAAAAGCGGTGTATGCGTCCTTCTGCATCTGCAGCAGGTAAGGAACTTCGAGCACGCTGTCGCGGGTGCCGAAACTTTTGCGAATTCGCTTGCGTTCGGTATAGCTGTACGTGGATGTTTGGGCCATGAGATCTCCGGGCAAAGACATGAGTCCTGGGTCTTCGACGACTACTGACCGCAAGGGCGCATCCTTGCGGGCTTGGCGGTTGGCCACTACCAACCATGGCGGACGGTGATGCGTTGCACATCACCCGAACCAAGGTGTCTTCTGCTGTCGGGGTTGTCAGAAGACACTTGAAAACCTACTTGGGTTTTCAGCTGCGCTCTGAAAGCACCAAAGGCTGGAGGCCCTTTGAGGAGCACTCCAGCCCTTGAGCAAGACCGAATTACTTGAGTTCGGCCTTGGCGCCGGCGTCCACCAGCTTCTTGACGGCGGCTTCGGCGTCGGCCTTGGCGATGCCTTCCTTGACGTTCTTGGGAGCGCCGTCCACCAGGTCCTTGGCTTCCTTGAGGCCCAGGCCGGTGATTTCGCGCACGGCCTTGATGACGGACACCTTGTTGGCGCCAGCTTCGAGCAGCACCACGTTGAATTCCGTCTTTTCTTCAGCCGCTGCAGCAGCACCGCCGCCGGCAGCAGCAGGAGCGGCCATGGCGGCAGCGCTCACGCCAAACTTCTCTTCAATGGCCTTCACCAGGTCATTGAGTTCCAGGACCGTCATGCTGTCCAGCGCGGTCAAAAATGCGTCTTTATCGAATGCCATTTTGATTTCCTAACAATTTTGTTGGTTAACTGCCGGGCCATCAGGCCGCGACAGGTTCGGCGGCCGTTGCGGCAGCGCCTTCGCCTTTTTTCGCCGCCAGTGCGCCCAGCACAACGGCCGTACGCGACATGGGGGACATAAGCAAGCCACAAATCTGAGCCAACAGGACTTCCTTGGAAGGAATGTTGGCCAGTTGCTTGACGCCGTTGACATCCAGGGCTTTACCACCGAAAGCGCCACCGCGAATCACCAGCTTGTCGTTGGTTTTCGCGAAATCGGCCACCACCTTGGCGGCGGCCACAGCGTCTTCAGAGAAGCCGTAGATCAGCGGACCGGTCATCTGGTCTGCCACCACCTCAAATGCGCTGCCAGCCACAGCACGGCGAGCCAGGGTGTTCTTCAGAACACTCAGGGTCACGCCCTTGCTGCGAGCATCAACACGCAGTTTGGTCATGTCGGCGACCGTGATGCCACGGTATTCCGCGATCACAAGCGTTTGAGCTTTAGCGGCGAGGCTGGTCACTTCACTGATGACCGCTTCTTTCTCACTGCGATTAAGACTCAAGGTCTACTCCTTAAATTGCGCATTCAGACTCTCGCCCTTGTGCGCGCTCTTGTTGCAGCGACCAACTGTTTCGGAACGGATTCCATCTGCAGCGGGATCGCCATCTGCGTTGGCCCCAAAGGGTTTAAGTGCGCACATCCTGCACACCAACGGTCTTGGATGGCCCGAAAACGCCAGAGCGCCTTCAGCCCACCACATCAGGCCCTTTTGACGGACCTGAAGATTTCTTGCGATTACGCTGCGATGGACTGCGTATCCACGCGGACACCCAGGCCCATCGTCGACGAAACAGCAACCTTGCGCAGGTACAGACCCTTGCTCGAGGCGGGCTTGGCCTTGTTCAGCGCATCGATCAATGCGGCCAGGTTGCCCTGCAGCTTGTCGTTGTCGAACGAACGGCGACCAATCGTGCCATGCACGATACCGGCCTTGTCAACACGGAATTGGACCTGACCCGCCTTGGCGTTCCTGACCGCGGTAGCGACATCAGGCGTCACGGTGCCCACCTTGGGGTTGGGCATCAGGCCACGCGGGCCCAGAATCTGACCCAGGGTACCCACAACGCGCATGGCGTCGGGCGCAGCGATCACCACATCGAAAGGCATGTCACCAGCCTTCACCATGGCGGCCAGGTCGTCCATGCCCACAATGTCAGCACCTGCCGCCTTGGCTTCTTCCGCCTTGGCACCCTGCGCAAACACCGCCACGCGGGTGGTCTTGCCGGTACCGTTGGGCAGCACCACGGCGCCGCGCACCACCTGGTCAGACTTCTTGGCATCGATGCCCAGCTGCACAGCCACGTCAATGGATTCGTCGAACTTGGCCGTTGCCGCGTCCTTGACGATTGCAATGGCTTCAGAAATTGGGTACAGCTTGGTGCTGTCCACTTTTCCCTGCAGCGCCTTTTGTTTCTTTGTCAGCTTGGCCATTTACAAACCCTCCACCGTCACGCCCATGGAGCGTGCAGAGCCAGCCAGCGTGCGGACGGCAGCGTCCACATTGGCAGCGTTCATGTCCTTCAACTTGGTCTTGGCGATTTCTTCGAGCTGTTCGCGCGTGATCTTGCCCACCTTAGTCTTCAAGGCGTTGGAAGAACCCTTCTCGAGCTTGATTGCCTTCTTGATCAAAACCGTCGCAGGCGGCGTCTTGATGATGAAGGTAAAGCTCTTGTCCGCAAAAGCCGTGATGACCACGGGCAGTGGCAGACCGGGCTCAACACCTTGGGTCTGCGCATTGAATGCCTTGCAGAACTCCATGATGTTAAGACCACGCTGGCCGAGCGCAGGGCCAATGGGTGGGGATGGGTTGGCCTTACCAGCTGGCACTTGCAGCTTGATAAAACCGACGATTTTTTTCGCCATGCTTTACTCCTTGCGGGTGATAACGCCAGTCTTGCTGATGCAGGACATGGCTCCCCGGGGTTAACGACTCACCAATTGCATTCGCACCGAGTCGAAAAGTGCGACGCCCAAAATTCCATGGACCAGGTTTTTTATCGAAAGACTTAGGGATGCGGAAATTGCCAATGTCCCGTTTATGGCGAGCGCTGGCGGGAT
>WOZN01000373.1 GCA_011620245.1 Acidovorax sp. | reverse complement strand
CGTGGCTGGCGTGGTCATTGCAGCCGGCCCACGCCGGCTGATCCGGTGGGCCGGGATTGCATTACCGCTGGTGATGCGCCTGCGATGCTAGTGTAGTGTTCGATGTTTGGCGGCACAAATAAAAGCGATGCGTTTGGGCGCAGGGCAAGGCGCAAACCGCAGCGATAGCCGTAGCTATCGCGAGGATTTGCAACGCCGCCATGCGCCAAAAGGCGCGGTTTTATGTGCCGCATAGCGTCGAACACTACAGTAGTGCTGGGGCGATAGGGCAAGGTTGTCCTCAATAGGGGGCGCAAGGCCTCATCTCCCGGCTGTCAATCAGCCGGTCAGCCCATTGCCTTGATGGCGCGCGCTGCCCTGGCAACGAGCGCGGGTCCTTCATAAATCAGGCCGGTGTAAATCTGCACCACGTCCGCACCCGCGCGGATCTTGCTCAGCGCATCTTTCGCGCTCAGGATGCCGCCCACTCCGATGATCGGAAAGCGGCTGCCCAGCGCGGCGCGCAGCTGGCGGATGACCTGGTTGCTCGCTTCCAGCAGGGGGGCGCCGCTGAGCCCTCCCGGTTCATTGGCATGGGGCATTCCCTTGACGGCTTCCCGGTTGATGGTGGTGTTGGTGGCAATCACGCCATCCATGCCGTGGCGTTGCAGCGTTGCTGCAATCACCGACACCTGTGCCTCGTCAAGGTCCGGGGCAATCTTCACGAAGATGGGTACGCGGCGTGCCTTGGTGCTGCCCTGGCTGCCCGTCTGGGTGTGTTGCGCTGCCAGTGTTTCGCGGCGCTCGGCAATGGCGCCCAGCAGGGCATCGAGCGCCGCGTCGCTTTGCAGCGCGCGCAGGTTCTGCGTGTTGGGCGAACTGATATTGACCGCGATGTAATCGGCGTGTGGATAGACACCTTCCAGGCAGGTGAGGTAATCGCTGGTGGCGTTTTCGATTGGCGTGCTGGCGTTCTTGCCGATGTTCAGGCCCAGCAGCATGGGGTGCTTGCGTTTATTGGCGCGAAAACGGGCCTGCTGAACGTTGTGAATGAACGCTTCCAGGCCATCGTTGTTGAAGCCCAGCCGGTTGATCAGGGCCCGGGCCTCGGGCAGGCGGAACATGCGGGGTTTGGGGTTTCCCGGTTGTGCCTTGGGCGTGACCGTGCCCACTTCCACAAACCCGAAGCCCATGGCGCCCAGGGCGTCGATGCAGTGGGCATTCTTGTCCAGGCCTGCGGCCATGCCCACGCGGTTGGGAAAGATCAGCCCGGCCAGTTCGATGGGGTCATCTACTGTCTCGTTGCACCAAGCCCATTGCAGGGGGGTGTGCTGCCCACGCGCAAGCATGCCCATGGTCAGTTCATGGGCAGTTTCTGCATCCAAACCAAAAAGAAAGGGGCGGGCGAGGGCGTAGGGGATCAATGACATGGGGAGATAATTCAACGATTACCTTTTGATTCTCTCCCATGACGACTTCACATCCTTTGACCCAAGACGAACTCAAGGCCATGGTGGGTCGGTCAGCGCTGCAATACGTGGTGCCAGGCAGCATTGTGGGGGTGGGCACGGGGTCCACGGTCAACAAATTCATCGATGCCCTGGCGGGCATGAAGGATCAGATCAGGGGCGCTGTGTCCAGCTCCGTGGCCAGCACCGAGCGGCTCAGGGCAATGGGAATACCGGTGTTCGATGCCAACGAGGTGGAGTCGCTGGCGGTGTACATCGATGGTGCGGATGAAATCGATGGACAGGGCTACATGATCAAGGGCGGCGGCGCTGCGCTGACGCGCGAAAAGATTGTGGCAGCCCTGGCCAGCCGCTTTGTCTGCATCGTCGATGAGTCCAAGCTGGTGCCGGCACTGGGCCGCTTTCCATTGCCGGTAGAGGTGATTCCCATGGCTGCGCAGCATATTGCGCGGCGGTTTTCCACGCTGGGTGGCGTGGCAAGCTTGCGAATGAAGGATGGACAGCCGCTGGTGACAGACAACAGCCAGCATATCCTGGATGTGCGCGGTCTGACCATCACCGACCCGCTGGCTTTCGAGACCGAAGTCAACCAGTGGCCGGGGGTGGTGACGGTGGGTGTGTTCGCACACCAGAAAGCCAACATCTGCCTGCTGGGCACGGCGCATGGCGTGAAGATTCTGGTCTACTGAAATTCAGTCGGTGATGCCGGCCGGCTTGCCGGGCGCAGGCCCGGTGGCTGGTATGGCCGCGCGGCGCTGCACTCGACAGTTCATCCTGGCTGCTTGTCCGTCACGCCTTTGTCAAACCCCCCGGGAACAATCCGCTTTCTTGTAATCCACAAAGGAACCGGCCGTGCTTCGTGACCCATCGACAAAGCGTGATTTTCGTAGCGGTTCGTGCAATCTGCTGCTCCTGAGTGCTCTCCTGGCCTTGTCGGCCTGCGGAGGAGGTGACGATACTCCTGAAGCGGCATCCGCACCTGCGCCTGCTCCACAGAACGCCACCGCCCAAATGGCGCTGCTGGAAACGACCGATCTGCATTACTACGCGCGCAGCTATAACTATTACTCTGACAGGGCAGACAACTCCGTCGGCCTGGAGCGCACCGCCACGCTGATCCGCCAGGCGCGCACCAATTTCCCGAACAACCTGCTGGTGGACAACGGTGACACCATTCAGGGTTCCGTTCTGGGCACCTACGAAGCGCAGGTGGCCCCCATCCCGCCCACACAGCAACTGACCATGTACAAAGCCATGGCGTCGTTGAAGTACGACGCTGGCGTGCTGGGCAACCACGAGTTCAACTTTGGCCTGCCTTACCTGAGCCAGATCCTGGGTGGCGGACTGGACGTCGATGGCGTTGACCCGACGGTTGGCTCCAGGGACAAGGGCCCCGGCTTCCCGATCGTGACGGCCAACGTGACCAGCCTGAAGACTGGCAAGCCGCTGGTCGAGCCCTACATCATCCTGGACCGCAAGCTGACGGTCACCCAGGCCGACGGCAAGACCGTCACGCTGCCGATCAAGATCGGCGTCATTGGCATCACCACGCCCGGCATCCTGAACTGGGACAAGGACAAGCTCGACGGCAAGGTCAGCACGCAGGACGGGCGCGACACCGCCGCAAAATATGTGCCCGAGGTGCGCGCCAGGGGCGCCGACCTGGTGTTCGTGTTGCTGCACGGCGGCATGAACGCCAATGGCTACTTTGCCAACATGGAAAACCCCGGCTACTACATCACCAAGGATGTGAAGGGCATCGATGGCATCGTGATGGGCCACGAGCACAATACCTTCCCCGACCGCGGTACCAACCCGGCCTACAAGTTTGAGGGCGCTGACAATGCCAAGGGCACCGTCAACGGCGTGCCTGCCGTGATGGCCAGCTCGTGGGGCAAGGCGCTGGGCGTGATCAACTACGCGCTCAAATGGGACGGCACGGCCAAGAAATGGTCAGTGGACACCGCCAAGACCGACGTGCAGGTGCGCACCATCCAGACCGGCACCAACCCCAACACCTATGTGGCGTCCGACACGGCCGTGGTTCAGGCGGCGCAGGAACTGCATGACAAGACCCGCGCCTACGTCGCTTCGCCCATTGGCACCAGCGACTTCCGCCTGAGCTCCATGTTTGCCGACGTGGGCGATGTGACCGCCCTGCAGATCGTCAACCAGGCGCAGCAGGAGCATGTGGCCAACTACATCAAGAACAGCCTGCCCCAGTACGCCAGCCTGCCGGTTCTGTCTGTCACTGCGCCGTTCAAGGCCGGCTTTGCCGGCAGCACTGACTACACCGACGTGAAGGCCGGCACCATGACCGTCGCTGCCGCCGCCGACCTGTACCTGTACGACAACAACACCATCAACGCAGTGAAAGTGACGGGCGCGCAGATCAAGCTGTGGCTGGAAAACGCCGCCCATCGTTTCAACCAGATTGATCCGGCCAAGACGGCAGACCAGTGGCTCATCAACGACAGCAAGACCGGCGTGCAGCCTGGCTCGGCCTTCCCGGGCTACAACTACGACGTGTTCACCTCGCCGGACATCAGTTACGAAATCGACGTCACGCAGCCCAAGTACAACGTCAACAACCCGAGCCAGGGTGGCGAACGCATCAAGAACCTGCGCTACAAGGGCCAGCCGATTGACCTCTCGCAAGAGTTCATCATTGCCACCAATAACTACCGCGCCAACAGCAGTGCTCCCTACATCCTGGGCACGGGCAAGAAGTTCGACATCATCTGGGCCTCACCCGACGCCAACCGCGAAGTGGTGCTGAACTACGTCAAGGCCAGGAAGGACATCACCCGCGTCGCCAACGGCTCGGTCAGCAGCTGGCGCTTTGCCAAGGCGGCAACCGCGGGCAAGGTGCTGTTCAAGTCCGGCAAGGACGAACTGGGCCTGGCGCAGGCTGCCGGCCTGACCAACATCAGCGTTGACAAGGCGGATGACACCGGCGTCAACAACGGCACCGGCAATTACACGGTCTATCGCATCGACCTGAGCCAGTAAGCCCAGCAGCCCGTCGGACTTGGAAATCGTCGGCTGCAAATGGACCGCAGCGGTCCATTTTTTACCG
>WOZN01000083.1 GCA_011620245.1 Acidovorax sp. | reverse complement strand
TAGGTGCTCCACACGCTGCCGCTGTGCTTGGGCGTGAGGCCGGGGCGGTCGCCCTGCACCTGCGCACCGCCGCCGTTGGCCGCCAGGATCTGGTTGCTGCGGTCGATCCTGGCCTCAGGGATCCAGGTGTGATTGAAGAACATTTCCCATTTCGGCGTGATGCGCCCTGCCAGGTTGAACTCCATGCCCAGCGCGTGGCGCTTGCCCGACAGCAGCTCTTGCGCGGCGGCGGTGTCGGGGTCGGTGTTGCGCTCGTTGTATTTCTCGCTGTAGAACGCGGCCACACCCAGCAGCGTGCGGCGGTCGAATAGCTCGAACTTGCTGCCGATTTCAAAGTTGCGGCTCTTCTCGGCCGGCGTATTGGCAGCACGCGTGGTGCTGTTGTTCACGTTGATGCCGAACTGGTAGGTATCGCCCGAGGTGTTGTACGAGGTGCCGTAAGACACATAGTACGAAGACAGTTCATCGGGCTGGAAGATCAGGCCGACGCGGGGGCTGAACAGGCTGTCGGAGCGGTCGCCGCTCATGCTGCCATTGGGGTTGCGGTAGCTGGCCTTGAAGTTGTCATGGCGCAGGCCGCCCACCAGTTTCAGCGTGTCGGTGAGCGAGACCGTGTCCTGGAAGTACAGGCCCAGGTTGCGCGATGTGAACATGTTCCACTGCACCGGCGCACGGCCGTCGGCTACCCAGGCGCCATCGTTGGGCGTGCCCACCGTGGTGGTGGGGCGGGCGGTGGTGTTGGCGTAGTTCTGGTTGCGCTTGGCATCGTCGTCGTAATAGTCCACGCCGGTCAGCACTGCATGCTTCTTGCCGCCCCAGTTGAAGGTATTGCTGTAGTCGCTTTGCACCTGCAGCACATCGCTTTCCCCGATGCGGCCCTTGGAGCCACGGGTCAGCACCGTGCTGTCGCTGATCTGGTCGAGCGTGATGGCGCTGTTCTGAAATCCGATCGTGCTGGCCAGCATGTCGCGCTCATAGGTGCCGTAGCGCAGGCGGGTGCTCAGTTCGCCGCCGTCGTCAAAGCGGTGGATGTGACCCAGCGTGGCGTATTGCGACGAGGTGTTGTTGTAGTCGCTCCCCAGGCCGTAGAAGTTTTTGGCGGGCAGGGGCGTGTTGATCTTGCCGTCGGCCGAGAGGCGCCAGGGGTGGTTGTAGATCGGACGGCCCTTGGATTCGAGGTAGTACAGCCCGATCGAGAACTCGTCGCGCGTGCCTATGCCCCATGCAAACATGGGCGCAATGCCGCGCTTGTCCTGCCTGGCGCCGTAGTTGTCGGCTTCCTGCCCCATCGCGTTCAGGCGCAAGGCCGCGTTCTCGCCCGTCATGAAGTTGAAGTCGCCCGTGGCACGGTGGTAATTGCCCGTGCCAAAGGTGTAGGCCGCTTCGTGCTGGTCGATGAGCAGGGGGTACTTGTTCACCTGGTTGACCACGCCGCCTGTTGATCCCTTGCCGAACAGCATGGAGGCAGAGCCCTTGAGCATTTCCACGCGGTCCTGGTTGAACGTGTCGCGCTCGATCAGCGGGGCATCCTTCATGCCGTCGATGTAGATATCGCCGGCCTGGCCGAGCGAGAAGCCGCGCAGGCGCACATCTTCCTCGCCGGTTTCTCCCGCCAGGAAGGTCACGCCTGCGGTGGTGCGCAGCACTTCACGGAAGTCGTCCTGGTTGCGGTCGTTCATCAGCTTTTCGGTGAACACCGTCACGGACTGGGGGATGTCCTTGATGTCCTGCTTGCCCTTGCCGACGGTGGTCTTCGTGAGGAGCAGGGTGTCCTTGCCTTGAGCTTCGGTCGCTTCCTTCACGGTCACGGTCGGTAGCGTGGTTTGCGGGGTGCTGGTCTGCGCCAGGGCGCCCATGGAGGCTGCCAGCATCAGGGCGCCCAGGGGCAGCAGGGGCTTGTCCGGCAGCATGCCGAGCACGAGGGCAGGCGGGGTGGAAGCGGGGAAAGGGTGTGAACGCAGCGGGTTGCTGCCATGCAGAGCGCCTGATTGGGCCAAGAGGACCTCCGTTGATATGAATGTGCAGGTGGCGCATAGGTGCGCCAAGAGCAGGCGAGAGGCAAGGGCTAGGCCAACATGGCTGCGCATCGCCGTGCGGCATTATGCTACATCAAATGCGTGTCATTCTCATTTGCATTGATGTTGGCGCAGCACAGTTTTCGGGATTTCAGACGAAAAAAAAACCGGCAAGGCCGGTTTTCTGGGGACAGTCAGCGAAGGGCTGCTACTTGACGTGCTTGCCGATCAGGCCGGCCAGTTCAAACATCGACACTTGGGGTTTGCCGAACAACTCCTGGAGCTTGGCGTCTGCATTGATGTTGCGCTTGTTGGCGGCATCCTGCAGGTTGTGGGCCTTGATGTAGACCCACAGCTTGCTGATGATCTCCGTGCGCGGCAGCGGTGCCGAGCCCACCACGGCGGCCAGTGCGGGGCTGGGCGTCAGCGCCTTCATGAAAGCGGCATTGGGAGTGCGCTTCTTGGCGGGCGCAGCGGCCTTGGCTGCGGGAGCGGCTTTTGCCGGAGCTTTTTTTGCAGTTGCCATGTTGGGTTGTCCTTGTTGGAAGTAAATTTTCACCAGCGAAAGCGAAACTTTCCCACTGGCATGATGATGCTACTGGTAAAAAAACACGTTTCCAAGCGGGCCAGGGCTTTTTTTTACCTCGATTTGTTGCTGTGGTGCACTGTGTGGGTTGCCGCTGGCGTTCGGGAATGCCCAATGCCTTGCATTTCGGGGCGTTCCCGCGCTGCGCGACAATGCGCCGACGCCGAGGCGGTGATCCGCTTTTTCCCCTGCAACTTCCCGCGTGAAAGGTTTCCTGACATGACAGCCCCTTCTTCCACGGCATTCAGCACCTGTGATTTCTGCGATGCGCACAAGGGCGATGACAGCGGCACATTTCGCGTGCTGCCGCCCGTGTTCCACGGCTACGGCGGCGTGGCGGCCTTTGCCGGCGCCGTGGCAACGGTGAAGTGCTTTGAGGACAACACCCTGGTCAAGGCTGCGGTGGATTCCCCCGGCCTCGGCCGTGTGCTCGTGGTGGATGGCGGGGGCTCGTTGCGGCGCGCCCTGGTGGGCGGCAATCTGGCCGCCGCCGCTGCCCGCAATGGCTGGGCGGGTGTGGTGGTGGATGGCTGTGTGCGTGATGTCGCCGAACTGGGTGCCGCTGCCGTGGGCATTCGCGCCCTGGGCCTGATGCCCCTGCCCACCGAAAAGCGCAATGAGGGCCAGCGCGATGTGCCGGTGCAGATCCAGGGCGTGTGGGTGCGTCCGGGCGACTGGCTTTATGCGGATGCCGACGGCATCGTGGTCAGCGCCCGGTCACTGTTGGCCTGAATCTGCCCTCCGGCCCACACGCAGGGCCGCGCGCGTGGGCAGGGTGGCCAGCAGCATGCTGGCCAGTGCAATGCCAAAGGCCAGCAACTGCAGACCTGAGAAGGATTCGCCCAGCACCAGCACGCCCACCAGTGCGGCGCTGACGGGCAGCAGCACGCGAAATGTGCCGCTGTCATCGCCCTTGTGCGCATCGCAGAAATCACAGGTGCTGAATGCCGTGGAAGAAGGGGCTGTCATGGCTCGGAAACCTTCCACGCGGAAAGTTACAGGGATAGGACTTGCGCGAATAAGGATGCCACAACGGTACATGCCTTTGTGGCAGGCGGCTTGCCTGGGCCTGTCTTGCGTAAGTCATGGAAAAAAAAGGACTGCGCATCATCATGCCCGCCGAAATTACGCCCCCCGGGTGCGAGATTGCCTGGTCATGCTGGATGAATACGTCCAACGCGAGGGGATGTTCAGTTGGAGGGCTGGTGTTGCCCTGTCTCATTGCGGAAATCAATCCGGCCTACATTGGGTGCACGCACCACGCCCAAGGGATGGCGGCAAGTTTCCGCAGGCCGCCAAGCCTGATTCTCACGATACAAAATTCTGATTTCATAATTCGAAATTGATGCCATGTTGCAATGCCGCAAATTTTCTCAATATGAGAATTTGATTTTCATATAGAGAAATATTGTTGATAAGTCATTGTTTTTCAAGGAAAAAATTTATCTCTTATATAAGACATAAGAGATTGCACAAGTCTTATAGAAGACTTAAAGTCATTCCCATGGGCCGCAAATGCAGCCCAGTTTTTTTTCAACAACCCCTGGAGTGACCCCATGCCCCAATCCATCAACGAACAACTGAGCCGCGAACAGCAAATTGCCGCCCTGGAAAAAGACTGGGTCCAGAACCCCCGCTGGAAGGGCGTCAAGCGCGGCTATACCGCTGCCGACGTGGTGCGCCTGCGTGGTTCCCTGCAAATCGAATACACCCTGGCCAAGCGCGGCGCGGAAAAGCTGTGGGAAAAGGTCAACGGCGGCGCCAAGAAGGGCTACGTGAACGCCTTTGGCGCCATCACCGCAGGTCAGGCCATGCAGCAGGCCAAGGCCGGCCTGGAAGCCGTGTACCTGTCGGGCTGGCAAGTGGCTGCCGACGGCAACACGTCGGAAACCATGTACCCCGACCAGTCGCTGTACGCCTACGACTCCGTGCCGACCATG
>WOZN01000195.1 GCA_011620245.1 Acidovorax sp. | reverse complement strand
GCCCGCAGCCATCGCTTCTTCGCAAACGCCGGGCGCGGTCATGGGCCTGGGATGCTCGGAAAACGACGCCCAACAGCCCCCGGCGCCTGCCCGCCGCCCTCACTCCAGCCCGCACCCCCGCAGCAGCAGGCTCACGACATGGGTGGTGGCGCGTTTGTGGTCGGCGGGGGTGAGCGTGTCGCAGCCGAGCGCGGCGCGGATCTGGACGTCGAAGTCGGCGTAGGTCTGGGTGGCGGCCCAGATGGTGAAGAAGAGGTGGATGGGGTCCACCGGGGCCATGCGGCCGGCGGCGATCCAGCCTTCGATGACGGCGGCCTTGGCGCCCACCATGTCACGCAGTTCGGTGGCCAGCAGGGTCTTGACGACGGGGGCGCCATGCAGCAGTTCGTTGGCGAACACCTTGGAGGCGTGCGGGCGCTGCACGGACAGGGCCATCTTGGCGCGGATGTAGCCTTCTATGGCGGTCCTGGGGTCGGCATCCGGGGTGATCCAGTGGGTGGGCACGAGCCAGTCCTGGAGGGTGCGGGCCAGCACGGTGCGGTACAGCTCCTGCTTGCTGCCGAAGTAATAGTGCAGGTTGGCCTTGGGCAGGCCGGAGGCCTCGGCAATGGCCGCCATGGTGGCACCGCCAAAGCCGGCGCCGGCAAACACCTGCTCGGCCGCGGTCAGGATCACGGCCTCGTTGGCCTGGCGGATGGCGCCCTTGGCCGCCTCGCCGCCCGTGCCCGTGCCCGTGCCCAGGGTCTGGCTGGAGTGCAGTGGAATCATCCTGTGCTGTAAAAAAAGGGGGGCTCGCGCACACGGAAAAGCCCCCTGGTGGATGGCCGTGCGCTTAGGGCTCGCCCTTACTTCTGGGCTGCGTTCCACACGGCGTGCGAGTAGGCGGCCTTGCCCGGGTGCTTCTTGATCACGGGCGAGCTGCCAGCGGCCAGCAGCACCTTGACGGTGCGCTCGTAGGCGGCGGGCTCCAGGTAGCCGATCTTGTCCGTGCCGGCAGTGGTGATGAGCTTGGCCACGTTTTCCATCTGGCGCTTTTGCACCTTCTCGCTGGCGCTGCCCGACATGTCGGCAGACACGACGATCCTGGCTGCGGCGGCGGGGTCTTTTACGGCGTCGTTCCAGCCCTTGAACGTGGCCTTGAGGAACTTGCCCATGCGGGCCACGAAAGCCGGGTCCTTCAGCCTGGACTCCAGCACGTACAGACCATCTTCCAGCGAGGCGACGCCTTCCTTCTCATAGAAGAAGGTGACGAGGTCGCTTTCCTTGATGCCCGCGTCCACCAGCTGCCAGTATTCGTTGTAGATCATGGTCGAGATGCAGGCGGCCTGGTTCTGCAACAGCGGATCGACGTTGAAGCCTTGTTTGAGGATGGTGACGTCCTTGCCCGGCTTGTAGCCGAGCTTGGCCATCCAGTTCAGGAAGGGATATTCGTTGCCGCCATACCAGACGCCCAGGGTTTTGCCCTTGAAGTCTTTCGGGCTGCTCACGCCGCTGGCCTTCTTGCAGGTCAGCATCAGGCCGGACTGGTCGAACACCTGGGCGATGTTGACCAGCGGCACGCCGGCTTCGCGGGCGGCCAGGGCATCGGGCATCCAGTTCACGACCACGTCAGCACCGTTGCCGGCAATGACCTGCACGGGGGAGATGTCGGGGCCACCGGGCTTGATGGTGACGTCCAGGCCCTCGGCCTTGTAGTAGCCCTTGCTCTGGGCCACGTAGTAGCCGGCAAACTGCGCCTGCGGCAACCACTTGAGCTGCACGGTGACTTTGTCGGCAGCACTGGCGGCGGTGCTGCAGACGACCAGGACGGCAGCCAGCATTGCCTGCGTGAGCTTGAAAGAACGGATCATGGGTAGCTCCTTGGGGTGGTGGGAAACGAACGGGATGAAGGAACGGTGACCGGGGCCGGTGGGGTCGGGGCGAAACGCATCGTCCTTCAACCCTCTCGCACCGAGGGGTGCCAGAAGGCGGCGCGCCGCTCCAGCTGGACGAGCAAGGCGTAGGCCAGCGAGCCGGTGACGGCGGCCACCACGATGGCGCCCCACACCAGCGGCATGTTCATGCGCGAGGCTTCGGTCGAGATGCGAAAACCCAGGCCGGCCGTGGGCGAGCCAAAAAACTCGGCCACGATGGCCCCGATCAGCGCCAGCGTGGCGTTGACCTTGAGCGCGCCGAACATGAAGGGCAGCGCCGCCGGCAGGCGCAGCGCCAGCAGCGTGCGGCCATAGCTGGCGGCGTAGCTGTACATCAGCTCGCGCTCGAGCTTGCCCGAGGCCTTGAGCCCCGCCAGCGTGGACACCAGCATGGGGAAGAAGGTCATCAGCACCACCACGGCGGCCTTCGACGGCCAGTCAAAGCCGAACCACATCACGGCAATCGGGGCCACGGCCACCAGCGGGATGGTGCTGGTCAGCGAGGCCAGGGGCAGCAGCCCGCGCTGCAGGAAGGGCAGGCGGTCAATGGCCACGGCCACGGCAAAGCCCAGGCCCGAACCCAGCGCCCAGCCGATCAGCACGGCCTTGAGCACGGTCTGCACGAAGTCGCCCCACAGCGTGGCGCCGTGGGTGCCGAGGGACTGCACGATCAGGCTGGGCGGCGGCAGCAGCACGCGCGGCACCTCGAAGGCCACCACCAGCAGCTGCCAGAAGTAGATGACCCACAGGCCGAAGAGCCCGGCCGTCAGCGTGCCATAGATGCGCCGGCCGTCCAGCGCGGCCAGCAGGCGGATGGACTGCCCGGCCCACAGCGCCAGCACGATGGTGGCGCCCCCGAACAGCGCGCTGGGCGGGGCCTCGCCCGTGCCGGACGGGGACTGCATCAGCAGCGCCGCCGCCACCAGGCCGGCCAGCACGAACTGGGCGGTGAAAAACAGGCGGCGCTTCATGGCTGGCTCCTGTGCCGCAAGGCCAGGTGTTCGATGGCGGCCACAAGGGTGGTCAGGATCAGCCCCAAAAATGCCGACATCACCAGCGCCGACCAGATCTGGATGGTGTTGCCGTAATACGAGCCTGTCAGCAATCGCGCCCCCAGGCCGGCCACGGCACCCGTGGGCAACTCGGCCACCATGGCGCCGACCAGGCCGGCGGCGATGCCCACCCGCAGCGCGGGAAACAAAAAGGGCAAGGCGGCCGGCAGGCGCAGCAGCCACAGCGCCTGCCAGCGGCTGGCGGCGTAGGTGTGCATCATTTCCGTCTCGATGCGCTGGGGCGAACGCAGGCCCTGCACCATGGCCACCGTGACCGGGAAGAAGCACAGGTACATCGCAATCACCGCCTTGGGCGCGACCCCGGAAAGCCCCAGGCTGCCCAGTATGACCAGCACGATGGGCGCAATGGCCAGCACCGGCACGGTCTGCGACGCCACGATCCACGGCAGCAGCGCGCGGTCGAGCGTGCGCGAATGCACGATGCACACCGCCAGCACCAGCCCCAGCGCCGTGCCCAGCCCGAAGCCCCATAGCGTGGACTCGGCCGTGACGGCGACGTGAAACAGCAGGTTGCGCGGGGAGTCCAGCGGCCAGTCCACCAGGCTGGACCAGAAGTCGCGTGCGACCTGGTGCGGTGCGGGCATGACGGGGCGCTCCATGGCCATGGTGGCGGCCAGCAGGTCGGTCCAGCGCCAGGCGCCGTCGGCGGGCAGCACGCGCTCGATGGCGCCGGGGGCGTTCAGCGCCCAGGCGCCGGCATACCAGGCCAGCAGCACCGCCAGCAGCATCACGGCCACCGGCAGGCCTTGCAGCCGCAACTGGGCTATGGCGCGGTGCAGGGCGGTGTCAGTCATGGTGCCCCTCGGCCAGGGCTTCGCGCACGGCGTGCGCCACCTCGATGAAGGCGGTGGTGTCGCGCAGGCCCAGGTAGCGTGCGTCGGGCAGGGGCGAGTCAATGAGCTTGACGATGCGCCCCGGGCGCGGCGACATCACCACGATGCGCGTGGCCAGGTACACCGCTTCCGAGATCGAGTGCGTGACAAAGATCACCGTGCGGCGTTCGCGCTGCCAGAGTTGCTGCAACTGCTCGTTGAGGCGGTCGCGGGTGATTTCGTCGAGCGCACCAAAGGGCTCGTCCATCATCAAAATCCTGGGTTCGAACGACAGCGCCCGGGCAATCGACACCCGCTGCTGCATGCCGCCCGAGAGCTGCCACGGGTACTTGCCCTCAAAACCCTTGAGGCCCACGCGCTCCAGATGCTCCAGCGCGATGACCCGGCTGTCCGCCCTGGAGCGGCCCTGTATCTGCAGCGGCAGCGTGACGTTGGCCAGCACGGTGCGCCACGGAAACAGCGCCGGGGCCTGGAACACATAGCCGTAGGCCCGCGCCAGCCGGGCGTCGTGCGGGCTCACGCCGTTGACCAGCACCTGGCCGGCGCTGATCTTTTCCAGATCGGCAATCACGCGCATCAGCGTGGTCTTGCCGCAGCCCGAGGGGCCGATCAGCGCGACAAACTCGCCTTCGGCAATGTCCAGGTCCATATTCTGGAGCGCATGCACCGGGGTGTCGGCAGTCTGGTAGATGACGCTGGCGTTGCGGACTTCGACAGCCCGCCGTGCGCCGG
>WOZN01000248.1 GCA_011620245.1 Acidovorax sp. | reverse complement strand
GCCCGCAAGGGGTCGTCCATCACCCGCAAGGTGGTGGTCCAGCGCTGCGGCGTGATGTCGGCCAGGCCGTAGCCGCGCTGGTCGCAGCGCGCCAGCAGCACATGCGGGTTGTGGCGGGCGATGGCATCGACCTTGTCCTGCGTGGTGCCCGCGCGCGAGCTGATCGAGGTGCCGCAGAATTCGCTGGCGATCACCGGCCCGGCAGGCTGCTGGCCGTCTGCCCCCGCATCTGCCAGCACCTTGCAGACATAGTTCTGGTGGATGTCGCCCCCGAGCAGCACACTGTTGCGCGGTGCGTGGCGGGCCAGCGACTGCAGCAGGCGCGCGCGGGCGCCGGGGTAGCCGTCCCAGTTGTCGGTGGAGACCACACCCGACGGGTAGCGGCGGGGCGAGAACAGGGTCTGCTGCGCGATCACGCTCCAGCGGGTGCGGTCGTGCTGCGCATCGGCGGCCAGGCCCGCATCCAGCCATTGCTCCTGGGCTGGGCCCAGCAGGGTGCGCTGCATGTCGGCCAGGGCCGCGCAGTCTTGCGGGCGCACGGAGGCAGCCCCGCCCGTGTCGGCCGCGCGGCAGGCCTGCCAATGGCGGTGCTGGCGCGTGTCCAGCAGGTGCACCTGGGCCAGTCGGCCCCAGCGCAGGCGCCGGTACACCTGCAGGGCGCCAAAGTCGGGCGCCACCAGGCTGGCGGCGCGCAGGGGCATGTTTTCGTAGAACGCCTGCCAGGCCGCGCTGCGCAGGGCCAAAAATGCCGCCGGATCGCCCTGGCTGCCTTTGCCCTGGGTGCCAGCGTAGTCGTTCTGCACCTCGTGGTCGTCCCAGGTGACGGCCCAGGGGCAGGCGGCATGGGCGGCCTGCAGGGCGGGGTCGCTCTTGTGCAGCGCGTAGCGGTCGCGGAAATCGGCCAGGGTGCTGGCGTGCCGCAGCGTGTGCACGCGGGCCAGGCCCGTGGTGATTTGGGGCGTTGCGTATTCGTAGATGTAGTCGCCCAGGAACAGCACCAGGTCGGGCTGGTCGGCGCACAGGTGGCGCCACGCGGCATAGTGGCCGTGTTCCCAGCGCTGGCACGATGCAAAGGCGATGCGCAGATGAGCGTCCAGGGCATCGGCCGCAGGCGCGGTGCGGGTGCGGCCTGTGGCGCTGACGGCATCGCCCAGCATGAAGCGGTAGTGGTACCAGCGGGCCGGGGCCAGCCCGGTCACCTCCACATGCACGCTGTGGCCCAGGGCCGGCAGTGCCGGGGCCTGCCCGCGCTGCACGATGCGCCGGAAGGCTGGGTCGTCGGCCAGTTCCCAGTGCACGGTGGGGGGCGTGGTGAACGGAGCGTCCGCTGCGGGCAGCAGCCTGGTCCAGAGCACCACGCCATCCGGGGTGGGGTCGCCGCTGGCCACGCCCAGTGCAAAGGGGTCGTGCTGCACCGGGCCGGTGCTCCAGGCCCACCGGGGCATGGCGCCTGCAGCGGCGGCCAGGGTGGCGTATTGCAGGAAGGCGCGGCGTTGCAAGGGCATCATGGCGGTGGATGGTCGGGGTGGACGGGTTCAGGCAGCCATGACGCGGTTCTTGCCCGAGCGCTTGGCCAGGTACATGCTTTTGTCGGCCCGGCGGATGGCATCTTCACTCGTTTCGCCCTCGCCCGGCTGGGCCACGCCGGCGCTGAAGGTGATCAGCAATTTTTCGTTGCCCTGCAGAAAGAAGCGGGTGGTCAGCTCGCGCTGCAGCCGTGTCATGGCGGCAATGCCGTTGGCGACGGTGGTGTCGGGCAATACCAGCACGAACTCTTCGCCGCCGTAGCGGGCCAGCAGGTCCTGGGGGCGCATGACTTCGCGGGTCACCTGGGTCAGGTGCAGCAGCGCCGCATCGCCGGCGCTGTGGCCGAGCCGGTCGTTGATGGTCTTGAAGTTGTCGATATCGAGCAAAGCCACGCACAGCGGCGCGCCCATGCGCCGCGCACGGGCCAGTTCGCGTTCCATGGCCTCGTTCAGCCCCTTGCGGTTGAGCGAGCCGGTGAGCGGGTCATGGCGTGCCTGGGCGCTGGCGCGATCGAGTTCCTGCTGCAGCTGCACCACCTGCGCCCGCTTGAGTTCGGCGCGCTCGCGCAGTTCGTGAAGCTCGTCGTGGGCGGCCCGGCTGTCCAGCGCCATGGAGCGCGTGGCTTGCATCACTTCCTGCAGGACGGGGGCAATTTCCTCCAGGGTGGTGGCCTTGCCGATGAGATCGGCGCAGCGCTCCATCGTGCCCTGGTAGGTGGAGCTGGAGTCGGTGATTTTTGCCAGGCGCTCGATGAAGGTGGACAGCATGTCCTTCATCTGCTCCTGGGCCTCCACGGTGCGGGCATGGGCTTCGGTCTGCTTGAAGATCACGTCCTTCAGGCGCCGCTGCACATCGTCCAGCCGCCGCAGCGTGAGCGGCGGCGTGGAGGCGGCCATCAGGGCTTCGGCCTGGCCGTTGAGCCAGCGGTCTTCCACGCTCAGCGCGGCGATGTTCTCGAACACCATGTGCAGCAACTCGAGCAGGCTGGCGCGGATGGCGGCCTGGTCTTCGGTGGCAAACGACAGGCGGTAGTTGAAGTTGCCCAGCATCAGCTGCACGGTGGACAAGGGCGGGGCGGGCTCGCGCAGCAACTTTGTCAGCTGCTGGGCCATTTCATGCACGCGGACATCGTCTTCGCCCAGCGCCGGCAGGGTGTTGTCGATGAGGCGGGCCAGCAGCTCCGCCAGGTCTTTGGGCAGTATGGTCAACGCAATGGCCTGGGCCACCGCGGGTTCGGCGGCTGCCGGGTTGAGCCCCAGGTTGGCGTAGCCCACCAGCACGCCTTGCAGGGCGGACCAGTCCTTGTCTTTCACGGCCCGTTCGAACTGGCCCAGCAGCCGCTTTTGCGCCGGGGTCTGGCCCGGAAGCACTCTCAGAATCTGTTGCAGCGGCCCCTCGGGGAAAGCCGCAGGGGTGCGGACGCCGGCGATTTCTTCGTACAGCGCCAGATAGTTTTCTGGCGTGGGGGCGAGTCGGCGGACGGCCAGCTGCTTGAGCGTCTCGCGGGCAATTTCAGAGGGTTGTCGGTCCGCCATGTGCGAGCATCAGTGTCAGTGTCAGTGGGCTGGGGTGCGCGAGTGTGACACAGCGCGGCGGGTGCACGGCAACGCCGCCCGCCTTGGCGGCGCGATTTCAGTTGACCATGACCAGCTTGCCCATCACCCCGCGCGAGCCCATGTGGGCGTAGGCCGCGTGCAGTTCGGCCATGGGCATGGTGCGGTCGATCACGGGCTTGATCTTGCCCTGGCCATACCATTGGGCCAGTTCGGCCATCATGGCGGCATTGGCCTGGGGCTCGCGCCTGGCAAAGTCACCCCAGAACACGCCCACGATGGAGGCGCCCTTGAGCAGCGCCAGGTTGAGCGGCAGCGCCGGAATGGTCCCCGAGGCAAAGCCCACCACCAGATAGCGGCCGCGCCAGGCAATCGAGCGAAAGGCCGGCTCGGCGAAGTCTCCGCCCACGGGGTCGTAGATCACGTCCGGCCCCCTGCCATTGGTCAGCGTCTTGATGGCGTCGCGCAGGTTTTCCTGGCTGTAGTTGATGGTGGCGTCGGCACCGATGGCGCTGCACAGCGCGCATTTCTCGTCGCTGGAGGCCGCTGCGATCACCCGCGCGCCCATGGCCTTGGCAATCTGGATGGCCGCTGTGCCCACGCCGCCTGCGGCACCCAGCACCAGCACGGTCTCGCCGGCCTTGAGCTGGGCGCGGTCCACCAGCGCGTGGTGGGATGTGGCGTAGATCATGATGAATGCCGCTGCATCCACGAACGAGAAGCCGTCTGGCAGCGGCATGCACAGGGCCGCCGGGGCAATGGTGTGGGTGGCAAAGCCGCCAGTGCCCGACAGGCAGGCCACGCGCTGACCCACCTGGATATGTGTGACGCCTTCGCCCACCGCCTGCACCACGCCGGCATATTCCGAGCCCGGCACAAAGGGCAGCGGGGGCTTGATCTGGTACTTGTTTTGCACGATCAGCAGATCCGGAAAGTTCAGGCTGGCCGCCTTGATCTCGATGAGCACCTCGCCCGCTTTGGGCGTGGGCGTGGGCAGTTCGGTCCAGGTGAGCGCGTCAACGCCGGTGGGGTTGGTGCAAAGCCAAACGTGCATGGGGTGTCTCCTGTCAACCTGGTCTTAGGGATGCAGAAATGCCAAATATCCCATTTCTGGCGGCACTGGCGGGCGCATTGCGTCGTTGCTACTCGCTTGTGTGGCATAGCCACACGGCACTCGCAGCGCCTAGCACTGCATCCCGCCAGCGCTCGCCATAAACGGGACATTGGCAATTTCCGCATCCCTTATTACTTTACGAGCCCTAAGACTAGGGTTACAGCACCAGGCCCCGGAGGTACGCGCGGAACGCCTCACCCACCTGCGGGTGCTGCAGCGCCAGTTCCACCGTGGCTTCCAGGAAGCCTTCCTTGCTGCCGCAGTCGTAGCGCTTGCCTTCATATCGAAAGGCGTACACCGCTTCGCTCTGCATGAGGCGTGCAATGCCGTCGGTCAGCTGGATTTCGCCGCCCACGC
>WOZN01000270.1:1456-4564 GCA_011620245.1 Acidovorax sp. | reverse complement strand
TCCTTCACTTCCCAACGCAAAACCACAGAAAAATTACCATGACCGAAACCACCCAAGACATCCTCGTGCACACCGAAGCGGGCGTGACCACCATCACTTTCAACCGCGTGGACAAGAAAAACTCCATCACCGCCACCATGTATGCCGCCATGGCCGATGCGCTGGCCGCTGCGCAAGCCGACGCCAGCGTGCGCGTGGTGGTGTTCCAGGGTGACGTGGCGGTTTTCAGCGCCGGCAATGACATTGGTGACTTTCTGCAGCAGCCGCCCGCCACGCAGGATGCGCCCGTGTTCCGCTTTCTGCGCGGCATGGCAGGCTTTCCCAAGCCCGTGATTGCAGCGGTATGCGGCCCGGCGGTGGGCATCGGCACCACCATGCTGTTCCATTGTGATCTGGTCTATGCCGGGGACAATGCGGCGTTCTCCATGCCGTTCGTCAACCTGGGCCTGTGCCCCGAGGCGGCATCGAGCCTGCTGGTGCCGCAGATGATGGGCTACCACCGCGCTGCCGAGGCCCTGCTGCTGGGCGAGCCCTTCATGGCCGAGGCCGCGCTCGAAGTGGGCCTGGTCAACCGCGTGGTGCCGCCCACCGAATGCAATGGCATGGCGCAGGCACAGGCGCGCAAGCTGGCCGCCAAGCCGCTGTCGGCACTGATCGAAACCAAGCGCCTGATGAAGGGCGGGCAAAAGGCCAAGGTGCTGGAGGTGATGGAGGAAGAGGGCGCCAGCTTTGGCCGCATGCTGCGCGAGCCCGCAGCCCGCGAGGCCTTTGGCGCGTTCATGGCCAAACGCAAACCCGACTTCAGCAATTGCTGAAATCAGCGCCGCTCAGGTCAGCGGCCGCAACTGCAGCGTGTCCTGAACGCGCTGCAACTGCTGCATTGTTCGACGCTATGCAGCAGAAAGTGCGGGGCTGGGGCTTGCTGCGCGCAGCCATTCGCCAGCACAATGCCAGCCATGCAACTCATTACCTGGAACACCCAATGGTGCTGTGGCCTCGATGGCGTTGTGAGTCCGCAGCGCATCGTGCAGCAAGCGCGCGCGCTGGCAGATTTCGATGTGCTGTGCCTGCAGGAAATCGCTGTTCACTACCCGGCCCTCGCCGGCAATGCGGGCCACGACCAGGTGGCCTTGCTGCGCGATTTGCTGCCCGGCTACCAGGTGTTTTTTGGCGCCGCGGTGGATGAGTGGGGCCCTGGCGGTTTGCGCCAGCGGTTTGGCAACCTGATCGCCACGCGCCTGCCGATGCTGCAGCTGCAGCACTATCCGCTGCCTTACCCTGCGGATGCGGGCGTGTCCAGCATGCCGCGCATGTGTACGGTGGCCACGGTGCGCGACCCGGCGCTGGGCGCCGTGCGCGTGATGACTACGCACCTTGAGTACTATTCCAGGCGCCAGCGCATGGCCCAGGCCAGGGCGCTGCGCGCGTTGCACGGGCAGGCCTGTGCGCAGGCGGCGGCGCCGCCCGAGGCCTGCAACGATGGCTCGCCCTTTCAGACCAAGGCGCATACACCCCATGCCGTGCTGTGTGGAGACTTCAACTTCGAGCCCCACGAGCCCGAGCACGCGGCCATCTGCGCCCCTGACGTTGCAAACGAAGGCGATGAGGCCGCGCCGGGCTCCCGCCTGTGGGACAGCTGGCGCCTGCTGCACGGCAACGCGCCGCAACCGCCCACCTTCCGGCTCTACGACCGCACTTATGGACCGGAGCCCATCAGTTGCGATTTCGTTTTCGTCAGCGATTCGCTCAAAGGCCGGGTGCAGCGTTTGGTGGTGGATGCGGCAACGCAGGCGTCAGACCACCAGCCGGTAGCGGCGCTGATTGGCTGAAGGCTGCTGGCAGCGAACGCGCTGCTGCTTTCGCCCGTGCCCCGCGCCTGCATGCACACCCGCATATGCACCTGCTGCGCACAGGGCGCCCGCTCTGCTGCAACCGTGATCGGGTGCCAGGCAAGGCTGAGCGCTGCGGCTCCGACAGCACCTGCGCCCTGCAAGGCGAGAACATTGCCGGGGCAGTGACAAACCGGGCGATGCATGTCGCCTGCACCGCTTGCACTGTACAATTGTAAATGTTTGTTTGTTTGGTGCCCGTGCGCTCATCTGTCACTTTCCGTCTGATCCTGCTGGCCGTGTTGCTGTCTTTGGGCATTGGCGGCTTGTTTGCCCGCAGCATCTGGACGCTGCGCGAAGAAACCTGGCGCAATGCCGAGCGCACCAACACCAACCTGGCCCGCTCGCTGGAGCAAAGCGTCGCGCACACGATGGAGTCTTTTGACCAGTCGATGCAAGGGGTGGCGGAGCGGATGACCGACCCGCGCTTGATGGCCTTGCCCGCGGATATGCGCCATGTGGCGCTGTTCGACAATTCGCTGCGTGCGCAGGGCATTGGCTCCATTTTGGTGCTGGACCGGGCCGGTAACGTCGTGCTCGATTCCCGGTTTGTGAAACCCCGCAAGGCCAACTTTGCCGATCGCGACTATTTCCGGGTGTTCCAGAACGGAGCCCACAAGGGCCTGTATGTGGGAGCGCCGGTGCGCTCGCGCCTGACCGGGCTGTGGAGTCTGCCCGTGAGCCATGCCTACCATGACCCCGACGGAAAACTGGCCGGGGTGGTGGTGGGCGCCATCCGGCTGGCACATTTGCAGAGCCTTTTTGAGTCGTTGGAACTGGGGCCCGGTGGCGCCCTGAACCTGTTCCGCACCGATGGTGTCCTGCTTGCGCGGTTCCCTTTCAGTGAGGACACGGTGGGCCGCAGCCTGGCGGGCACGGA
This sequence comes from Acidovorax sp., assembly GCA_011620245.1. Classification (GTDB taxonomy): domain Bacteria; phylum Pseudomonadota; class Gammaproteobacteria; order Burkholderiales; family Burkholderiaceae_C; genus Acidovorax. Next base: position 1,795 of record WOZN01000270.1, on the reverse strand, counting down.
CAACATGCGCACCCGCCAGTCCGCCCGCAGCGGTGTCTTCGCCAGTCGCGCCGTGCTCGACGGCGTTGAGCGCCTTTATGCCTTCCGGCATGTGGGCGACTACCCCCTGATGGTGAATGTGGCCCAGTCGGTGGATTCCATCCTGGCCGGCTGGTACCGCAGCGCCTGGATTCTGGGCAGTTTTGCCCTGGCGCTGATGACGGCCGGCCTGGGGCTGGCGTGGCTGTTTATCCGTGAGTTGCGCCGCCGCCAGCAGGTCAGCGGCCAGCTGCAACAGGCCGAGCATGACCTGCGCACCATCCTGAACAACCTGCCCTCGATGATTGGCTACTGGGACCG
>WOZN01000270.1:0-1356 GCA_011620245.1 Acidovorax sp. | reverse complement strand
GACATCACCGAGCGCAAGCGCATGGAAGATGCGTTGTTCGAGGAAAAAGAGCGCATGCGCCTGACGCTCAAGGCCATTGGCGATGCCGTGGTCTGCACCGATGCGCAGGGGCAGGTCACCTACCTCAACCCCGTGGCCCAGCGCCTGACGGGCTGGCAGGGTTTTGATGCCGCCGGGCGCAATGTGGATGAGGTGATCCACCTGCTGGCCCCGGACGGGCAGGCGCCCCAGCCCAGCCCGCTGCGCCTGGCGCTGCAGCAGCAAAAATCTGTGGAGCCCACGCGCGGCGTGGTGTTGCACCGCACCAGTGGCCAGCGCTTTGATGTCGAAGAATCGGCCAGCCCCATCACCGACCGCCACGGCCAGACCACCGGGGCCGTGGCCGTGCTGCGCGACGTGACCGACGCCGTGGCCATGGCCGAGCGCATGGCGCACCTGGCGCAGTACGACGCACTCACCGACCTGCCCAACCGCGTGCTGCTGCAAGACCGGGCCCGCCAGGCGCTGGCCCATGCGCGGCGCGACGGCAAATTGGTGGCCGTGATGTACATCGACCTGGATGGATTCAAGCAGATCAATGACACCCTGGGCCACGACATGGGCGACGAATTGCTGGGCCAGCTGGCGCAGCGCCTCGCGGGCGCCGTGCGTGCGTCCGACACGGTGAGCCGCCAGGGCGGCGACGAATTCGTGGTGCTGCTGCCGGGCATCGATGCCGCCGAGCAGGCCTGCCATGTGGCGCGCAAGATCGCGGCCGCATGCAGCGCCCCTTATATGGTCCACGGCCGGGCGTTGTCGGTGGGGCTGAGCGGCGGCATCGCCCTGTTTCCAGAGCATGGCCAGGACTTCGAGGAGCTGTCGCGCCATGCCGACGCGGCCATGTATGCCGCCAAACATGCGGGCCGGCGACAGTTTCGCCTGTATGCCGGCGCGGATGCCGAGCCCGTGCGGGTGGAGCAAGAAGACGGTCAGGTGCCAGTTAGCTATTGAATTAATAGCTGCTTGCGCTTGCTGCATAAGCGCTTTGGCCTAATTTCGTTGAAATTTTGTGGTGGTGCGCCGCGCCCTTGGCGGCGCGAAATTTGTTGCAAGCCTGCGCAAATAATTTGGATGGCCCTGGCGTGCGCAGTGGCCTACCATTCGGCGCCAAGTTCCCCTTGTTATCTGGAATACCCAAGTGCCCGATCTGTCCAAAATTACCTGCATCGAAGACCTGCGTGTGGTGGCCCGGCGCCGCGTGCCGCGCATGTTTTATGACTATGCCGATTCGGGCTCATACACCGAAGGCACCTACCGCGCCAACGAAAGCGACTTCCAGCGCATCCAGCTGCGCCAGCGCGTGGCCGTGAACATGGA
>WOZN01000311.1 GCA_011620245.1 Acidovorax sp. | reverse complement strand
CTGCATCCCAAATCCGGCCGTCAAAATGCACAACTTATTACTTTACGAGCCCTAAATGCCTTGCAAATTCCTCAGGCAATGCAGGCTTCAGCGTCTTGAGCAAGCCACCCAGCACCGGCGCGCTCTGCGACTCCTGCCACCACGCAGCCTCATGCAGGGGCGTCATGCCCACCACCACGGCCGCCACCAGCAGCAACACCAGGCCCCGCACCACGCCAAACATGGCCCCCAGCGTTCTGTCCGCCGGACGCAAGCCCATGGCATCCACCAGCTTCCTGGCCAGCCAGGCCAGAAGGCCGCAGGCAAACACGGCACCGGCAAAGACCACGATGAAGCCCGCCGCATAGCGCAGGGCTCCGTCGGAGCCTCCCAGGGGCAGCACCGCCGCCATGTCGGCGGCAAACCACTGGGCCACAAAAAATGACGCCACCCAGCCCGCCACGGACAACACCTCAAACACCAGACCCCGCCAGGCGCCGATCGCCATCGAGGCCAGCAAGACCGCCGCAAAAATCCAGTCCAGCGATGCCACGGTGTGCAATTTGGCAAGCATTCGTGCAGCCGACTGCGGCTACAGCGTCAACACCGAGGCCGCCAACCCCAGTCCCTTGATGCGGTCCGCTGCCTTTTCGGCCTCGGCCCGGCTGGCCAGCGGCCCCACACGCACGCGCACGCGCTTGCCATCCTTGGTATCCACCACCTGGGTGTAGGTCTTGAGCCCGGCCCGCTCCAGCCTGGTGCGCGCCTCACGGGCCTTTTCGGCATCGGCAAAAGCACCCACCTGGACGATGAACCGGCCATCCTCGGCCTGCGCACCGGCAGCGGGCTGCACCGCGCGCCCTTCCAGTAAAGCCCGGGCCCGGGCCGAATCGTCGGCGGCCGCCGGCTTGTGCTCGGGGGCCGATGGCTTGGGATCAGGCTTGGGTTTGGGTTCCGGCTTTGGGCCCGTAACGACTGCGGGCTTAGGCTTGACCTCAGGTTTGGCAACTGCCTTTGACGCCGCGGAATCCGCAGACGCCGGCTTGGCGGCACTGCGGCTGCTGGGCACCAGTTCCTCGCCATCGCCCAAACCGGCCCCGGCAACATTGCGCTCCGGTGCTTGCGATGAAACAACAGCCCCTGGCGCCTTGGCCGGCGGTACAGCGGACCGGGCAGCAGCCGGATCGGGTGTGGCAGCGGGCACCACCAGCGGCGCCACCTTGTTACGGTCGGGGATTTCAATGGGAATATCCACCGGAATGGGGCGCGGCTGGGTATCGAACAGCAGCGGAAAGCCCACCACACCGACCAAAACCAGCACCGCAGCGCCAATGAGACGGTGCCTTGCACGCCGGCGCATGACTTCGATGCTCTCGGCCTGGGCGGAACGGGAGCGCTTGGCCGGCTTTTCAGCCTGTTCACCCTGACCGGGCCACCGAAACTTGAAAAATGCCATGGAGTAGAGACTCGTGCGGAGCTTATGCGTCCAGATGTTTGGCGTGCAGGCGGGGAATTCCATCGATCAGCACACCGCCCACCGTGTAAAACGAGCCAAAGACCACAATTCTATCAGCGGGGTCTGCCGCGGCCACCGCTGCCTGCAGGGCCTGCAGGGGGTCGGCGTGGACGCTGGTGGTCACCTGCCGGCGGCCGCCCGGCACCATCTGCAGCGCGTTCCATTTCTGCTGCAAAACAGCGCCCGTTTCGGCCCGTGGCGTGGGCAGATCGGTGAAATACCAGTGGTCCACCAGCGGCCCCACCTTGGCCAGCATGGGCCCGAGATCCTTGTCGGCCATGGCGCCAAACACGGCGTGCGTGGCCGGAAAATAGCCCATGGCATCCAGGTTGGCCGTGAGCGCCGCCACCGCATGGGGGTTGTGTGCCACGTCCAGCACCAGCGCAGGCTGCCCGGGCACGATCTGGAAACGGCCCGGCAACTCGACCAGCGCCAAGCCATTGCGCACGGCCTGCGCCGTCACGGGCAGGCGCGTGCGCAGCGCTTCGAACGCCGCCAGCACCCCCGACGCATTGACCAGCTGATTGGCCCCGCGCAGCGCCGGGTAGGCCAGCCCTGCGTAGCGCCGCCCCCGCCCGGCCCAGCTCCACTGCTGCTTGTCGCCCGAAAAATTGAAATCGTGGCCAAAGCGCCAGAGGTCGGCACCGATTTCGCGCGCATGGTCGATCACGCTTTGCGGCGCCATGGGATCGCTCACGACCACCGGGCGGCCCGTGCGCATGATGCCGGCCTTTTCCCGCCCGATGCTTTCGCGGTCCGGCCCCAGGTATTCGGTGTGGTCAATGTCGATGCTGGTGATGATGGCGCAATCCGCATCGATGATGTTGGTGGCATCGAGCCGGCCGCCCAGCCCCACCTCGAGAATGGCGACATCCAGCAGGGAGTGGCTCAACAGCCGCAGGATGGCCAGCGTGGTGAATTCAAAATAGGTGAGCGAAACATCATTGCCATTTTGCGTTCTGGCGCTTTCCACGGCTTCAAAATGCGCTATCAGATCAGAAGCATTCACCGCTTCGCCATGCACACGGCAGCGCTCTTCGAAATGCACCAGGTGCGGCGAGGTGTACACCCCGGTGCGAAAACCCGCCTGCTGGGCCACGGCCTCCAGCATGGCGCAGGTGGAACCCTTGCCGTTGGTGCCCGCAACAGTGATCACCGGGCAGTCAAAACGCAGGCCCATGCGGGTCGCCACTTCACGAACCCGGTCCAGGCCCATGTCGATGTTCCGAGGGTGCAGCCGATCGCAATGACGGAGCCAGCCTTCCAGGGTGTGGATTTTGGTGTGCATACGCGGGCAATTGTCGCCGAGAGCGATGATGGCGGCCATGAACAAATCTCTTATTACCCTTTACGGAATCCCCAACTGCGACACGGTCAAGAAGGCGCGCGCATGGCTCACCGACCGGGGGCTGGAATACACCTTCCACGACTTCAGGAAACAAGGCGTTCCGCAGGCGCGACTGCCCGGCTGGCTGGCCGCCGTGGGCTGGCAAAAGCTGGTGAACCGGCAGGGAACCACCTGGCGCAAGCTGGACCCAGCCGTCCAGGCTGCCGTGCAAGACGATGCCAGCGCCAGCCAGTTGATGCTGGCGCAACCCAGCATCATCAAGCGCCCGGTGGTGGAATGGCGCCTGGGCGAACAGACCACCATCACGGTCGGCTTTGACGCAGCCCGGTGGCAAGAACTGCAAGCAGCGCTGTCCGGAGAATGAAACGGCGAATTGCCGCGCAAATCCCCAGAACCTGTTCACGTTCTAGAATCCCGGGTTTCCCTCTTTCTGGGTTCCCCCTTTCTATCTACCCGCGCATCCATGACCACCGAAAAAATCGACGGCGTGTCCGTCACGACCAAGGCCAGTGTGTATTTCGACGGCAAATGCGTGAGCCATGGCATCACGTTCCCCGACGGCACGAAGAAGTCGGTGGGCGTGATCTTGCCCGCCACGCTGACCTTCAACACCGGCGCTCCCGAGATCATGGAAGGCGTGGCCGGATCGTGCGAATACAAGCTCGACGGCAGCAACGCCTGGGTGAAGTCCGGCGCGGGCGAGCAATTCAGCGTGCCCGGCAACTCCAGGTTCGACATCCGCGTGACCGAGGCCTACCACTACATCTGCCACTTCGGTTGAAATTTATAGCGTTTTTGGCCTTCAGCGCTTATGTGGCAAGCGCTAATAGCTATCATTTTTGAGAAAATTCCATGGCAACCATCCTCCAGCACCTCCCCCTCGGCCAGAAGGTCGGCATCGCGTTTTCCGGTGGCCTGGACACCAGCGCGGCGCTGCGCTGGATGAAGAACAAGGGCGCCCTGCCCTACGCCTACACGGCCAACCTGGGCCAGCCCGACGAGCCCGATTACGACGCCATCCCGCGCAAGGCCATGGAATACGGCGCCGAGGCCGCGCGCCTGATCGACTGCCGCACGCAATTGGCCCACGAAGGCATCGCCGCGCTGCAGGCCGGCGCCTTCCACATCAGCACCGCCGGCGTGACCTACTTCAACACCACGCCGCTGGGCCGTGCCGTCACCGGCACCATGCTGGTGTCGGCCATGAAGGAGGACGATGTCCATATCTGGGGCGACGGCTCCACCTTCAAGGGCAACGACATCGAGCGCTTTTACCGCTACGGGCTGCTCACCAACCCGCTGCTCAAGATCTACAAGCCCTGGCTGGACCAGCAGTTCATCGATGAACTCGGCGGCCGCGCCGAGATGTCGGCCTTCATGACGCGCGAAGGTTTCGGCTACAAGATGAGCGCCGAAAAGGCCTACAGCACCGACAGCAACATGCTGGGCGCCACGCACGAGGCCAAGGACCTGGAACTCCTCAGCAGCGGCATCCGCATCGTCAACCCCATCATGGGCGTGGCGTTCTGGAAGCCCGAAGTGGAGGTCAAGGCCGAGGAAATATCCGTGACCTTCAACGAAGGCCAGCCCGTGGCCCTGAACGGCAAGGAATACACCGACCCGGTCGAACTGATCCTCGAAGCCAACCGCATCGGCGGCCGCCACGGCCTGGGCATGAGCGACCAGATCGAAAACCGCATCATCGAAGCCAAGAGCCGCGGCATCTACGA
>WOZN01000052.1 GCA_011620245.1 Acidovorax sp. | reverse complement strand
TGGGCCGCCCAGCCGCTGCTGCTGCGCAAGCTGCGCCGCCGCGCCGTGGCCGAGCCCGGCTATGGCCACGCGGTGGGCGAGCGCTTTGGCCGCTATGCGCGGCCCCTGGACAGCCTGATACCCCCGAGCAGCATGGACCCGCTGGGCAGTTTTGTGTGGATACATGCCGTTTCGCTGGGCGAAACCCGCGCCGCCGCCATTTTTCTGGCCGAATTGCGCCAGCAGCTGCCCGGCATGCGCCTGCTGCTCACCCACGGCACAGCCACCGGCCGGGCCGAGGGCGAGAAGCTGCTCTTGCCGGGCGATGTGCAGGTGTGGCAGCCCTGGGACACGCCGGGCGCGGTGCGCCGCTTTCTGCGCCAGTTCCGGCCCGCCATCGGCATCCTCATGGAAACCGAGGTCTGGCCCAACCTGGTGGCCGGTTGCCAGCAGCGGGGCATACCGCTGGTGCTGGCCAATGCGCGGCTCAATGCCACATCGCTGCGCAAGTCGCAGCGCCTGGCCGCTCTGGCCCGGCCGGCCTATGGCGGGCTGGCGGCCGTCTGGGCACAGACCAATGCCGACGCCGAACGCCTGCAATCCATGGGCGCGCCGGTGCGGGGCGTGTTTGGCAACCTCAAGTTCGACGTGGTTCCCGATGCCGCGCAGCTGGCGCGGGGGCGGCAATGGCGTGCGCGCAGTCCCCGGCCCGTGGTCATGCTGGCCAGCAGCCGCGAAGGTGAAGAGGCGATGTGGCTGGCTGCTTTGAAGCAAAAATACTTGATTGGCAATGGGTTTCAGAGACCTTGCCCCCCATCCGTTCGGGCTGAGCCTGTCGAAGCCAGGGAGTTGTCCGGGAACAGCCCTTCGACAGGCTCAGGGCGAACGGGGTGTATCGAAGACATCTCGCCAATCAAGAAAAAATATGCTGAAGCCGTTGAAAATAATGGACATATCGCTATTAATAGCGAAGCAAGTTCAGGCGCTGGCCCGGTGCAATGGCTGGTGGTGCCGCGCCACCCCCAGCGATTTGGCGAAGTGCAGCAGCTGCTGCGCAGCGCCGGCCTGACCGTCTCTTGCCGCAGCCAGTGGGCCGACGCCCCCGAGCCCGCCGATGTCTGGCTGGGCGACTCGCTGGGCGAAATGGTGCTGTATTACGGCCTGGCCGATGTGGCCTTGCTCGGCGGCAGCTTTGCCCCGCTGGGCGGGCAAAACCTGATCGAGGCCATTGCCTGCGGCTGCCCCGTGGTGCTGGGGCCGCATACCTTCAATTTTGCCGAGGCGGCCGCGCTGGCTTGCGACCAGGGCGTGGCCCACCGCGTGGCCGACATCGGGCAGGGCATGGAGCTGGCCTGCGATCTGGCAACAGCCCCCCCCCGGCTGGCCGTCGCCCGCGGCCTGACCCAGGAGTTCATGCGGCGGCACCGGGGCGCCGCGCGGCTGACTGCAGGCGCCATCGCGGCGCTGCTGGGCATTGCCGCTGCGCCATGACCGGGGCCGCCGCGGGGGGTGCAAAAGCCAGGCCCTGCCCGCTCTCGAGGCCGGTTTCGCGCTGAAAATGTCACCTCGGGTGCTCGGCTTTGTGCCGATTGGCCCAGAGCTGTGCCACAGTCACACCCACCTGATGGTTGATCATTGATTGACGGCCCGACGCCGCTGCAAGACCCATGGACAAACATTACCTCACACCGCTTTTTGCGCCTGCTTCCATTGCCGTTCTGGCCGGTAAAGCTGACGAACCCGAAACACTGACCGCCTATGCCCAGACGCTGCATCCGGCCTTGCGGGCGCAGCGTTTTGCCGGCAGCCTGCAGTTTGTGGACACCCACACCAGCGGCACGCTGGCCGATCTGGCGCAAAGAAAGTCTGATCTGGCCATCATTGCGCTGCCGCCCGCCGAAGTGCCTGCCGCGCTGGAGGTGGCAGGGCGCCTGGGCTGCCGTGCCGCGCTGGTGCTGTCGAGCGGCATGGATGCAGACCAGGCCGCTCATCTCAAGAAAATAGCGCGCCGCGAGGGCCTGCATCTGCTGGGGCCCAATTCCCTCGGATTTCAGCGGCCCCACCTGCAGCTCAATGCCAGTGCGGCCGGCCCGCTGGCGCGGGATGGCTCGCTGGCGCTGGTGTGCCAGTCGGGTGCGCTTACCGCGTCGATCCTGGACTGGGCCCGCAACAACGCCGTGGGGTTTTCGGCTGTGGTGTCGCTGGGGCCGAACACGGACGTGGACATTGCCCAGGTGCTCGATTTCCTGGCCCACGATGCGCGCACGCAAAGCATCGTCGTCTACATGGAAGGTATCTCCAACGCGCGCCGCTTCATGAGTGCGCTGCGCTCGGCGGCCAACGCCAAGCCGGTGGTGGTGCTCAAGGCCGGGCGCAAGCCGGCGGGCAACGAGGCAGCCCAGACCCACAGCGGCACCATCGTAGGCAGCGACGACGTGTTCGATGCGGCTCTGCGCCGCGCCGGTGCGGTGCGCGTGCGCTCGTTCGTCGAACTGTTCTCGGCGGCCAAATGCCTGGCGTCGCGCTACCGGCCGGTGGGCAAGCGCCTGGCCATCGTCACCAACGGCGGCGGACCCGGTGTGCTTGCCGCCGACTGGGTGAATGAAATCCTGTTGGAACTGGGCCGGCTGTCGCCCGAGTCGGTGCGCGACCTGGCGCCGCAGCTGCCGCCACTGGCATCGCTGGCGGATCTGATCGATCTGTCGGAAGATGCTGGCGCCGAGCATTTTCGCCTCGCCGTCGAGGCGGCCAGCCATGACCGGCAGGTCGATGGCGTCCTGACCATCTATTCGCCCAAGGCCGGTTCGGACGCCTGCGCCGTGGCGACCGTGCTGGCCGAGGTCAAGCAGCGCATGAGCAAGCCACTGCTGGCCTGCTGGATGGGAGACGCCTCGGTAGTGCCGGCGCGCGCCATCCTGCGCGAGGCGTCCATCCCGAGCTTTCGCACGCCCGAGGCCGCCGTGGGGGCCTTTGGCAACATCGCCTCGTTCTACCAGAACCAGCAACTGCTGCAGCAAACGCCGCCGCCGCTCTCGACGCTGGCCAAGCCCGACATCGAGGGCGCGCGCCTGGTCATCGAAAGCGTACTGGCCGAGCGGCGCAAGGTGCTCACCGAGATGGAGTCCAAGACGCTGCTGGCGGCGTTTCATATCCCGGTCACCAAGACCATCCTCGCGCGCAGCGCGCACGAGGCCATGATGATCGCCACGCAGATGGGTTTTCCGGTAGCGCTGAAGATCGATTCGCCCGACATCAGCCACAAGTCTGATGTGGGCGGCGTGGCCCTCAACATCCACAGCGGCACCGCTGCCCGCGATGCCTACACCGACATTGTCCAGCGCGTGGCGCGCCTGCAGCCGCAAGCGCGCATCAATGGCGTGACGGTGCAGAACATGGCGGGCGCGCGGCACGGGCGCGAGATCTGCATCGGCCTCGTCACCGACGATCCGTTTGGCCCCGTGATCACCTTTGGTGCGGGCGGCACGATGATCGAACTGATCGATGACCGGGCAATGGAACTGCCCCCGCTCAACCAGTTTCTGGCACGCCGGCTGATCGAGCGCGCGCGCGTGGCCGAAACACTGGGCGAGTGGCGCGGCGCCAGCGCCGTCAACCATGATGCACTGGAACAGGTGCTGCTGCGCGTGTCGGAAATGGTTTGTGCCTTGCCCCAGCTGCGCGAGATGGACATCAACCCGCTCATCGTGGACGAGCATGGCGCCGTGGCAGTGGATGCGCGCATTGCCATCGACCAGGCAGCCAACACCTCGGGCGGGCGCGCGGACAGCTTCAGCCACCTGGCCATCCTGCCGTATCCCGCGCGCTACGAGCAGCTGTGGCCCATGCGCGGCGGCGGCGAATACCTGGTGCGCCCCATCCATCCCGACGATGCGCAGATGCTGCAGCAACTGGTGCAGAGCCTTTCGCCCGAAAGCCGGTATTTCCGTTTCATCTCGTCGATGGTGGAACTGCCGGCCTCGATGCTGGCCCGCTTCACCCTGATCGACTACGACCGCGAAATGGCACTGGTGGCCGTGTTCCGCGAACGCAAGGCGGACGCTGACGGTAACATCACGGAAACCGAACGCATCGTGGGCGTGTCGCGCTATGTCACCAACCCCGACCAGTCGAGCTGCGAATTTGCCCTGGTGGTGGCCGACGATTTCAATGGCAAGGGCCTGGGTTCGCGCCTGATGCTCAGCATCATGGACGTGGCCCGCGACAAGGGCCTGGCCGAGATGGAAGGCATAGTGCTGGCCAACAACCCCAACATGCTCAAACTCATGCGCAGCCTGGGTTTTGTGATCAAGCCTTACCCTGAAGACCCTGATTTCAGGCTGGTCACCCACACGCTGTAGTTCGGATGCGCTGAAGAAAAACGCCGCCAGCACTTACGCAGCGGGCGGTGGCTGCTATCCAATTGTTTTTAACCGAGATTGTTCATTATCTAAAAACGGCAGTTGGATGCGCCTGCCGGTGCCGGTTCGCAAGCTTGGGCCACCCCGTAAAAGGCGGGCGGAGGCCTCGATCGTGTTGCGAACCTCGGTCCGGGTGGTCGACGCCGGGGATGACGGTCATCGGCTCAGCCTCTCAGTACGACTTCGGCAGGCCCAG
>WOZN01000328.1:2493-4601 GCA_011620245.1 Acidovorax sp. | reverse complement strand
GCCCGTCAGGCGCTGGCGGCCTCTGCCAGTTGCTGCAGGGCGGCGGCCACTTCCTGGGGCATCACACCTTCCACGGGCGCCAGCTGGCCAGCCAGGGCGGCAAGAGCGCTTTCGCCCTGCTGCTGCAGGCGGGCAATTGCCTGGCCTGCATCCTTGGGCGCGGCGAAGCCCGTGCTTTGCAGCAGCAGCCGGCCGTCGGCGGCCACGAACTTGAAGTAGAACTGGCCGTCGGTATCGCGGTATTGCTTGAAGCTGGGCAGGGCGGCCCTGATGGCCTTGGCGGCCTTGGGGGTTGCGCTGGCCTGGGCCAGGCTGCGCAGGCCCACGGCCAAGCGCAGCTTGCGCACAAAGGGCGTGGCGATCTGGCGCGCGCGCTCGGCACCCGCCAGCAGGGTCTGCTCGATCTTCCCGGGGTGGGCCATCAGGTCTTCATAGCGCTCGCGCATGGGGGCCACCTCGCGGTCGATGCGCTCGAACAGCAGCTGCTTGGCATCGCTCCAGGCAATGCCCTCGGCATATTGCTGGCGCAGCGCCTCGGTTTCATCGGGCGTGGCAAAGGCCTGGTAGATCTGGAACAGCGCCGAGCCCTCCACTTCCTTGGGCTCGCCGGGGGCGCGTGAATCGGTGAGGATGCCGCCGATCAGCTTGCGCAGCTGCTCGCGCGAGGAGAACAGTGCAATCGTGTTGTCGTAGCTCTTGCTCATCTTGCGGCCATCGAGCCCGGGCAGCGTGGCCACATGCTCGTCGATGGCTGCTTCGGGCAGCGTGAAATGCTCGCCGTAGAGGTGGTTGAAACTGGCCGCCATGTCGCGTGCCATCTCGATGTGCTGGATCTGGTCGCGGCCCACGGGCACCTTGTGGGCGTTGAAGATCAGGATGTCGGCACCCATGAGCACGGGGTACATGAACAGGCCGGCGGTCACGCCGTCGTCGGGATCGCGTCCGGCGGCGACATTCTTGTCCTGTGCGGCCTTGTAGGCGTGGGCGCGGTTGAGCAGGCCCTTGCCGGTCACGCAGGTCAGCAGCCAGGTCAGCTCGGTGGTCTCGGGGATGTCGGACTGGCGGTAGAACGTGACGCGCTCGGGGTCCAGCCCTGCGGCCAGCCAGCTGGCGGCGATCTCCAGCGTGGAGCGCTGGATGCGCGCCGGGTCTTCGCATTTGATGAGCGCGTGGTAGTCGGCCAGAAAATAAAAGCTCTGCACGCCGGGTGTGAGGCTGGCCGCCACCGAGGGGCGGATGGAGCCCACGAAGTTGCCCAGGTGGGGCGTGCCCGTGGTGGTGATGCCGGTGAGAAAACGCGTGGTGCTCATGGGAACGGAAACAAGAAAAGGAGAGAGAAAAGGGGGTGTTTCATCTCAGCAGCGCGGTCAGCGGCATGAGCAGCAGGTTGATGGCCGCGTAGCCCAGGCCCATCAGCGGGCGCAGCCACAGCGTACCCACCACGCCGGCAATCACCAGCCCCATCACGATGAAAAAGCCCCAGGGCTCGATGCGCGACACCATATGGGCCTGCTTCCAGGGCAGCAGGCCCACCAGGATGCGCCCGCCATCGAGCGGCGGCAGCGGAAACAGGTTGAACGCCCACATCACCAGGTTGACCAGCACCCCGGCGCGCGCCATCTCGACAAAAAAGCGCTCGTCCACGCCAGTGCCCACCAGGGCCACCAGAAAAATGGCCCACAGCAATGCCTGAAGGAAGTTGGAGGCCGGCCCCGCCAGCGCCACCCACACCATGTGGCGCTTGGGATTGCGCAGGTTGCTGAAATTCACCGGCACCGGCTTGGCGTAACCGAACAGGAAGGCGCCCGAAGTGGCGAAGTACAGCAGCAGCGGCATCAGGATGGTGCCGACCGGGTCGATGTGCTTGAAGGGGTTGAGCGTGACGCGCCCCATCATGAACGCGGTGTTGTCACCGAAGTGGCGCGCCGCATAGCCATGGGCGGCTTCGTGCACGGTAATGGCAAACAACACCGGCAGGGCGTAGATCAGAACGGTTTGGATGAGGTTGGATGTGTTCACGCCCGGATTGTCTCAGACGCTGGTGGTCTGGCCGTCCATACGGCCCCCGATGGGCAATGGGCAATGGGCAATGGGCAATGGGCAATGGG
>WOZN01000328.1:0-2393 GCA_011620245.1 Acidovorax sp. | reverse complement strand
ATGGGCAATGGGCAATGGGCAATGGGCAATGGGCAATGGGGATTGGCCTGTGTGCGCGCCGGCTGGGTTCAGAGCCCCAGGGCCTGCAGGCTGCCGCGGCCTTCGCGCAGCACTTCGGGGTCGCCGCCGTGGCCCATGGGCGTGAGGTCGATCACGGTGGTGGGCTCCAGCGGGCAGGCGCCCGAGTCCACGATGGCGTCCAGCAGCTTTTCGTAGCGTTCGCGGATTTCCTGTGGATCATTGAGCGGCTCGGTCTCGCCGGCCGGGATCAGGGTGGTGGCCAGCAGCGGCGCGCCGTGCAGCTCCAGCAGCAGTTGCAGCCCCTTGCGGTCGGGCACGCGCAGGCCGATGGTCTTGCGCGAAGGGTGGCTGACGCGGCGCGGCACCTCTTTGGTGGCTTCCAGGATGAAGGTGTAGGGCCCCGGCGTTCCCAGCTTGAGCAGCCGGTATTGGCGGTTGTCGACCCGCGCGTAATTGGCCAGCTCGGACAGGTCGCGGCACAGCAGGGTCAGGTGGTGCTTGTCGTCCACCTGGCGGATGCGGCGCAGGCGATCGGCGGCGTCCTTGTCGTCGAGCTGGCACACGAGCGCGTAGCTCGAATCGGTGGGCACGGCCACGATGCCGCCTTTTTGCAGCAGGGCCGCCGCCTGCTTGAGCAGCCTCGGCTGCGGGTTGTCGGGGTGGACTTCGAAATACTGGGCCATGGCAGCCAATGCCTCCGGGTAGATGGTCGGTGGTATGTGGTCGGTGTCAGGCGGCCGGGCGCACCCGTTCGGCCAGCAGCTCCCACACGGGGGTCAGGGTGCCGGGCAGCAGGGGCAGGGCGCCCAGGTCGGTGTGGGATTCATCGGGGCTGTGAAAGTCGCTGCCGCGCGAGACAGCCAGACCGAATTCCTGGGCCATGGCCCCGTAGGTGACATATTCGGCCGCGCTGTGGCTGCCGGTGACCACTTCCACGCCCTGGCCGCCATGGGCCTTGAATTCGCAGAACAGCGCGTATTCCTCGTTCGCAGTGAACGGGTAGCGGGCCGGGTGGGCGATGACCGCCACGCCCCCGGCCCCGGTGATCCAGCGCACCGCGTCGCCCAGCGCCGCCCAGCGGTGCGGCACATAGCCGGGTTTGCCTTCGACCAGGTATTTGCGAAACACCTCCGAGGTGTCCCGGCACACCTTGGTGTCCACCAGAAAGCGTGCAAAGTGGGTGCGCGAGACCAGTTCGGGGTTGCCCACAAACTGCAGGGCGCCCTCGTAGGCGCCATGGATGCCCACCTGCGCCAGCTGCGCGGCCATTTCGCGTGCGCGCCCGCCACGGCCACCGCGCGTGGCGGCCAGGCCTTGGGCGAGCTGCGGGTTGTCGGGGTCGAACCCCAGGCCCAAGATGTGCACCGTGGTGCTGGCAAAGCTGACGGAGATTTCCGTGCCCGTGAGGTAGGCCATGCCCAGGCTGCGGGCTGCGGCTGCGGCGCGGTGCTGGCCGCCGATCTCGTCGTGGTCGGTCAGGGCCCACAGCTCGACCCCGTTGGCCTTGGCCCGCGCGGCCAGGTTTTCGGGGGTCAGGGTTCCGTCTGATACGACGGAATGGCAGTGCAGGTCGGCGTTGAGGTAGGTGGTCACCGATCAATTCTACGGGTTTGCTGCGGCGGGCGGTTGGCGTTGGCGCCCCGCGCAGCCGCCATGGGGCACGACGCAAACCGGGCATGGGCCAGACGCCAGAATGCTTCTGGATCCATAGCGCCTGGCGTTTATCAATAGGCTCTGCAGGCTATTTTTTCCTGGAGCCAGCCAGGTCAGGTCTGGGCGCCTTCCACCAGAAACTGCACCTTGCGCTCGCCCTTCCATTCGTTCACATCGAGCCGGAACGCCAGCAGCACGCGCGCGGGCAGGGGCTCGGTGTGGCCGAACCAGATCGCGTCGATGGGGTGGCCCTGGTGGATGAGCTTGATCGACAGGTGGTTCTTGGCCTCGCCCACCAGGCGCTGGCTCAGCACCTGTACCTCCTCGCTGAAGGTGGGTGGTGCAAAGCCCTGGCCCCAGACCTCGCGGTGCAGGGTGTCCACCATGTCGGCGCGGCAGTATTCGGTTGCCAGCGGGCCGTCGGTTTCGATGCGGCGGGTGAGCGCGGCCGCATCGAGCCATTCGCGCGCCACCTGGGCCAGGGCCTGCTCGAACAGGTCAAACGCTTCTTCGGCCACCGTGCAGCCGGCCGCCATGGCGTGGCCGCCAAATTTCAGCAGCACGCCCGGGTGGCGCTTGGCCACCAGGTCCAGCGCGTCGCGCAGGTGAAAGCCGGGGATGGAGCGGCCCGAGCCCTTCAATTCGTGCGCCTTGCCCGGTGCGCTGCTGGCGGCGAACACGAAGGTGGGGCGGTGCAGCTTGTCCTTGATGCGCGAGGC
>WOZN01000331.1 GCA_011620245.1 Acidovorax sp. | reverse complement strand
GCCGCTACGACAAGGGCGGCGAGCAGTTCTACGACACCATCAGCGCGCTGCACAAATCCGTGCGCGGCTCGGACCCGGATGCCGCGCTTTATTGGCTGGTGCGCATGCTCGACGGCGGCGCCGACCCGCGCTACATGGCGCGCCGCCTGGTGCGCATGGCGGCCGAGGACGTGGGCCTGGCCGACCCGCGCGCGCTGCGCCTGGCGCTCGACGCCAGCGAGGTGTATGAGCGCCTGGGCAGCCCCGAGGGCGAGCTGGCGCTGGCCGAATGCGTGGTCTATCTGGCCGTGGCGCCCAAGTCGAACGCCGTCTACAAGGCCTACAACGCCGCGCGCGCCTTCGTGAAGCAGGACGGCACGCGCCCCGTGCCCATGCATTTGCGTAACGCACCCACCCAGCTCATGAAGCAGCTGGACTACGGCAAGGGCTACCGCTATGCCCATGACGAGGAGGGCGGCTTTGCCGCCGGCGAGCGCTACCTGCCCGAGGGAATGGAGGAGCCGGGCTTTTACCAGCCGGTCGAGCGGGGGCTGGAAATCAAGATCGCGCAAAAGCTGCGGGATCTGCGCGGGCGCAATGCCGCTGCCGCCACCCCGGATCCCGAAAACTCCTGAACCGGGACCGGATTGGTGACGGGACGTTCAAACCGGTTCGGCTTGCTGTAGGTAAGGCCGTGAACACGTTCTAAAAAGTTTGCACAGCATTTGAGATGGCTCCATCAATCTGGCTGATGCATGGAGTGCATGGAGTGCATGGAGTCCCCGGCTGATGGGCCCGAAATCCAAGGGAAAACCCCGCCAGTCCAGGCCAGAAAGGCCAAAGACTACTCGCTAGAATCAAATTCACAAACCCGCACAGCTGCAAACCTGGCGGGTTTTTTGCTTCATGGCAGTCGGGCCCTCAAGGCTGTACCGATTTCGGTGCCAAAGCGGTGGGCACGTCACAAACGAAGGACTTCTCTCATGGACATTTTGCTGCAGCAGATCATCAACGGTCTGGTTCTCGGCAGCATGTACGCCCTGATAGCCTTGGGCTACACCATGGTGTACGGCATCATTCAGCTGATCAATTTCGCCCACGGCGAAGTGCTCATGATCGGCGCTCTCACCAGTTGGAGCTGTATCGGGTTCATGCAGGAGGCCATGCCGGGCGCGCCGGGCTGGGTCATCCTGCTGCTGGCCACCCTCATCGCCTGCGCGGTGGCTGCCGCCCTCAATTTCGTGATCGAGAAAGTGGCCTACAAGCCGCTGCGCACCAGTCCACGCCTGGCGCCGCTGATCACGGCCATCGGCATGTCAATCCTGCTGCAGACGCTGGCCATGATCATCTGGAAGCCCAACTACAAGTCCTATCCCACCTTGCTGCCGGCCACGCCGTTCCAGGTGGGCGGGGCCGTCATCACCTCCACCCAGATCCTGATTCTGGGCGTGACCGTGGTGGCCCTGGCGTCGCTGATGTACCTGGTGAACTACACCAAGCTGGGCCGCGCCATGCGCGCCACGGCCGAGAACCCGCGCGTGGCGGCGCTCATGGGCGTGAAGCCCGACATGGTGATCTCCGCCACCTTCATCATCGGCGCCATCCTGGCCGCCATCGCCGGCATCATGTATGCGTCCAACTATGGCACGGCGCAGCATGCCATGGGCTTTCTGCCGGGGCTCAAGGCCTTCACGGCCGCCGTGTTCGGCGGTATCGGCAACCTGGCCGGTGCCGTGGTGGGCGGCATCCTGCTGGGCCTGATCGAGGCCATCGGCTCGGGCTATATCGGCACGCTCACGGGCGGTGTGCTGGGCAGCCAATACACCGACATCTTTGCGTTCATCGTGCTCATCATCATCCTGACGCTGCGCCCCTCCGGCCTGCTGGGTGAACGCGTGGCCGACCGCGCCTGAGGATCTATTGCCATGAAGAACACCAAAACCAACTGGATCATCGGCGCCGTCGCGCTGCTGGTGCTGCCGCTGATCCTGCAATTCTTCGGCAACGCCTGGGTGCGCATTGCCGACCTGGCCCTGCTGTATGTGCTGCTGGCCCTGGGCCTGAACATCGTGGTCGGCTACGCCGGCCTGCTCGACCTGGGCTATGTGGCGTTCTACGCCGTGGGTGCCTACCTGTTTGCCCTGATGGCGTCGCCGCACCTGGCGGACAACTTCGCATCCTTTGCCGCCATGTTTCCCGACGGGTTGCACACCCCGCTGTGGCTCGTGATACCGCTGGCGGCGCTGGTGGCGGCGATCTTCGGGGCGGTGCTGGGCGCGCCCACCCTGAAGCTGCGCGGCGATTACCTGGCCATCGTGACCCTGGGCTTTGGCGAGATCATCCGCATCTTCCTGAACAACCTGGACCATCCCGTCAACCTGACCAACGGCCCCAAGGGCATGGGCCAGATCGACTCGGTCAAGATCTTCGGGCTCGATCTGGGCAAGCGGCTCGAATTGTTCGGTTTCGACATCAATTCCGTCACGCTCTACTTCTACCTGTTCCTGGTGCTGGTGGTCGTCAGCGTGGTGATCTGCTACCGCCTGCAGGACTCGCGCATCGGCCGCGCCTGGATGGCCATCCGCGAAGACGAAATCGCCGCCAAGGCCATGGGCATCAACACCCGCAACATGAAACTGCTGGCCTTCGGCATGGGGGCCTCGTTCGGCGGCGTGTCGGGCGCCATGTTTGGCGCGTTCCAGGGCTTTGTGTCGCCCGAGTCGTTCAGCCTGATGGAATCGGTCATGATCGTCGCCATGGTGGTGCTGGGCGGCATTGGCCATATCCCCGGCGTGATCCTGGGCGCCGTGCTGCTGTCGGCCCTGCCCGAAGTGCTGCGCTATGTGGCCAGCCCGCTGCAGGCCATGACCGATGGCCGCATCGACTCCGCCATCCTGCGCCAGCTGCTGATCGCGCTGGCCATGATCATCATCATGCTGTTGCGCCCCCGCGGTCTGTGGCCTGCGCCCGACCATGGCAAGAGCCTCACGCAGAAGATCTGAAACCACCGCAGAAAGTTGGAACATGGCAGAGAACATCCAGAATCCAGCCAAAGAGGTGGTGCTGAGGGTTGCCGGCATCTCCAAGCGCTTCGGCGGCTTGCAGGCACTCTCCGACGTGGGCATCACCATCGAGCGCGGCCAGGTCTATGGCCTGATCGGCCCCAACGGCGCCGGCAAGACCACGTTTTTCAACGTGATCACCGGCCTGTACACCCCCGACAGCGGCACGTTCGAACTGGCGGGCAAGCCCTATGAGCCCACGGCCGTGCATGAGGTGGCCAGGGCGGGCATCGCCCGCACGTTCCAGAACATCCGCCTGTTCGCCGAAATGACGGCGCTCGAAAACGTGATGGTGGGCCGCCATATCCGCACCAGGTCGGGCCTGCTGGGCGCCGTGCTGCGCACCAGGAGCTTCAAGGCGGAAGAGGCAGCGATCGCCAGGCGCGCGCAGGAACTGCTCGACTACGTGGGCATTGGCAAGTTTGCCGACTACAAGGCGCGCACGCTGAGCTACGGCGACCAGCGCCGCCTGGAGATTGCCCGGGCTCTTGCCACCGACCCGCAACTGGTCGCCCTGGACGAGCCCGCCGCCGGCATGAACGCCACCGAAAAGGTGCTGCTGCGCGAGCTGATCGACCGCATCCGCAAGGACAACCGCACCATCTTGCTCATCGAGCATGACGTGAAGCTGGTGATGGGCCTGTGCGACCGCGTGACGGTGCTCGACTACGGCAAGCAGATCGCCGAAGGCACGCCCGCCACCGTGCAGAAGAACGAAAAAGTGATCGAGGCCTATCTGGGCACCGGAGGACATTGAGAATGGCCGAAAAATCCAGCAAGGTACTGCTGCGGGTCAAGGGTCTGAAGGTGGCCTACGGCGGTATCCAGGCCGTCAAGGGTGTGGACTTTGAAGTGCGCGAAGGCGAACTGGTCTCGCTGATCGGATCCAACGGCGCCGGCAAGACCACCACCATGAAGGCCATCACCGGAACACTGCTTTTCAACGATGGCGACATCCTGTACCTGGGCGAGAGCATCAAGGGCCAGGGCGCGTGGGACCTGGTCAGGAAGGGCCTGGTGATGGTGCCCGAAGGCCGTGGCGTGTTCGCCCGCATGACCATCACCGAGAACCTGCAGATGGGCGCCTACATTCGCAACGACAAGGCGGGCATTGCGGCCGACATCGAGAAGATGTTCACCATTTTCCCGCGCCTGCGCGAGCGCAAGGACCAGCTGGCCGGCACCATGTCGGGCGGCGAGCAGCAGATGCTGGCCATGGGCCGCGCGCTGATGAGCCAGCCCAAGGTGCTGCTGCTCGACGAGCCCTCCATGGGCCTGTCGCCCATCATGGTGGACAAGATCTTTGAAGTGGTGCGCGACGTGTACGCCCTGGGCGTCACCATCGTGCTGGTGGAGCAGAACGCCAGCCGGGCCCTCGCCATTGCCGACCGTGGTTATGTGATGGAGTCGGGCCTCATCACCATGACCGGCCCCGGCCAGGAACTGCTGAACGACCCGCGCGTGCGCGCCGCCTATCTGGGCGAGTGAACGCGGCGCCTGCGGGCGCCGGCGTTTCCAGTTGAACCTAAAAACGGCAGTTGGATGCGCCCGCCGGTGCCGTGAT